>JAGQGA010001084.1 GCA_020432595.1 Anaerolineales bacterium
TTCCACGGTGGTTCTGGCTCCAGCCCCGAAGAAATTGCCGAAGCAATCTCCTACGGCGCAGTCAAGATGAACATCGACACTGACCTGCAATGGGCATTCTGGGATGGCGTACGCGAATACGATCAGAAGTACCACGACTATCTGCAAGCCCAAATCGGCAACCCGGAAGGGGACGATGTACCAATCAAGAAGTATTACGACCCGCGCAAATGGCTGCGTTCGGCAGAAGATGCCTTCCGTGCCCGCCTCAAGCGCGCATTTGAAGAGTTAAACGACATCGATCGCCTCGCTTAAATAATTTTTAACCGCAGAGGACGCGGAGGGCGCAAAGAAAATTCAAAAATCTGCGCGTTCTCTGCGTTTTTTGCGATAAAATCTCTTTTTCTCCCCTCAGAAATGACTTTCTTCACTTAAAAATCGATACGCCCTCCCGTATACTGGATCTGTTTGTTTCGGTAAATAATTGATGGAGGGAACCCAATGTCTGACGACAAAAAAATACTCATCATTGGCGCGGGCATCGCTGGCTTGGCCGCTGGCTGTTTTGCCCAGATGAATGGCTACCAATCGGAAATTTTTGAGCTGCATGATTTGCCCGGCGGCCTCTGCACCGCCTGGGAGCGCAAAGG
>JAGQGA010001085.1 GCA_020432595.1 Anaerolineales bacterium
TTCATTTTTCATCCAGGCAGGCACGACAAGTCCTGCCTGTTCCCACGCCTGTTCATCAGCCAACACTGCGTGGGGTGGTCCATCAGCCAAAATGCCGGTGTTGCCCATTAACACAATGCGGTCAGCCTGGGACGCGAGCGCTAAATCATGGGTGGTGATTAGCACAAGCCGGCCGCTACCGGTCAGTTGGCGCAGCAGGCGCAGCAGCATCGTTTTGTGTGCAGTGTCTTGTCCCAGTGACGGCTCGTCTAGCAGCACCCCATCCGCCGGTTGGCGCATGAGTACGGCAGCCAGAGCCAGCCGTTTTTTTTCGCCTTCACTGAGCAGCAGCGGTGGTGTGTTTTCGTAGGGTTCCAGCCCCAATGCTGCCAGCAGTCGATGGTAGCGGATCATGTCGGGTTGGGGCAGCCGGTATAGAATTTCCTCTTTCACGGTTGCGTTGAACAGTTGTAAATCCGGATTTTGGAAGACGAGACCGAATTGGGGGAAACGGCCGTTTACCGCCACCGCCCCCTCATCAAACTGCTGCAAGCCGGCCAACGTGCGCAGCAGCGTTGTCTTGCCTACCCCATTGCGCCCGACCAATGCCACCAGTTCGCCACCGCGTGCCGTCACGCTGAAGTCAGACA
>JAGQGA010001086.1 GCA_020432595.1 Anaerolineales bacterium
CACCCGAATCGTAAAATTTGTCCCTTGGTTTAGCTTGCTTTCCAATTCAATTGTGCCGCCCATAATCTGGCAAAATTCTTGGGTAATCGCTAACCCCAGCCCAGTACCCCCATAGCGGCGTGTGGTTGAGTCATCGGCTTGCGTAAACGGGCTAAAAATCTTGCTCAACTGTTCCGGTGTCATCCCAATACCCGTGTCGCTAATGATACATTCCAGCCATTTTTGCCAATGTTTGTCAAAATAAACGCTCACTTGCAGCCGCACTTCGCCCTCTTGGGTAAATTTGGCGGCGTTGCTGAGCAAATTGAGCAAACTTTGCTTGAGCTTGCTGGCATCAACCATATCGCTGCTTATTTCGTCGGCAATGGTGACAAAAAAGCGGTTGTTGTTTTTGTGCATCAAGGGTTCGGCCGTGATTTGCACATCCCGGAATAGCTGCTGCAAATCCACATTCTCAAGCTGCAACTGCATTTGCCCCGCTTCAATCTTGGACAAATCGAGAATGTCGCTGATGATGTTGAGCAAGTTGTTGGCTGAGATTTGGATATTGGTCAGGCGGGGGACAAATTTTTGATGGCCTAAAAGCTCTGCTTGTTCCTCCAACAGCTCGCTGTAGCCAATGATGGCT
>JAGQGA010001087.1 GCA_020432595.1 Anaerolineales bacterium
TGATCGTCGTCGGCTCTATCCCCGTCGCCCTGATTGGGCTGCCCTTTGCCGACTTTTTTGAAGAAGTGTTTAGCAGTCCCCGTGCGGCGGCGGCCTTTTTGCTGTTAACGGCCGTACTCCTGGTTTTAGGTGAACGCGCCCTCTCTGGTCGCAAAACCATCGCTGAAATGACCTGGACTGATACGCTCATTATCGGCCTGTTTCAAACCATCGCCCTCTTCCCCGGCGTATCGCGTAGCGGCAGCACCATCGTCGGCGGCTTGTCGCGTGGGCTGGATCGGCCCACCGCAGCCCGCTTCAGCTTTTTGCTGGGCATTCCCGCCATTTTGGGCGCAGGTTTGCAGGCCATTTTGGCCATCTTTACCGCCACCAGCACCGAATTTTCAACGGCTGTTTACATTGTAGCCTTTTTGGCGGCAGCACTCTCCGGCTACGCCTGTATTCATTGGCTGCTCACCTGGGTGAAAAATCACACGCTGTACGGCTTCGCCATTTACGTCGCTCTTTTCAGCATCGTCTTCCTGCTCATCTCCTTTTTGGGTGGCTAGGATATGAAACACCTGCCCTGGCTGTGGCTGCTGTTAATCCTGGCAGCTTGCACCGCCACGCCTGCGCCGCCGCCCACCTT
>JAGQGA010001088.1 GCA_020432595.1 Anaerolineales bacterium
GGATTGAATAATGGCTCAAACAATTTTGGTAGTGGATGATGAACTAAAACTGCGCGACATGCTGCGCGTTTATTTGGAACAAGAAGGGTATCGTGTGGTTGAGGCCGGAAACGGCCGTGAAGCCCTTTACGTGGCTCGCTATGAAAAACCAGACCTCATCATTCTCGATCTGATGATGCCCGAACTCGGCGGCTATGACTTCTTGCGCGCCTACAGCAAAGAGGCTGATACGCCCGTCATCATGCTCACCGCCAAAATTGAAGAAAGCGACAAAGTGGCCGGGCTAGAACTGGGCGCGGATGATTACATCACCAAGCCGTTTGGCGTCAGCGAGCTGATTGCCCGCGTGCGCGCCGTGCTGCGCCGGGCCAACAAGCAGTCTGCGCCAGCCGAAGTGCTGCGCGTGGGAAGCATCACGCTAGACCGAACAGGCCACATGGTGCTGGTAGACAATCAGGTGGTGGACCTTACACCTTCTGAGTTTGAGCTGCTGGCCACGCTCATGACCACCCCAGGCCGCGCTTTTTCCCGCCTGGACTTGCTAGAGCACACCACGGGCGATGCTTACGAAGGGTATGAGCGCACCATCGACGTGCACATTCGGAATTTACGCGCCAAGATTGAGCCT
>JAGQGA010000108.1 GCA_020432595.1 Anaerolineales bacterium
CCTCCCATTGCCTTTGACTGGTATCGTTCTTTCTTAACCTACATGCTCAACGCCGAGGCCTACACCTGGTTTGCCAAGCTCATTGCTTACGGCGAAGTCTTAATTGGTATCGCTTTGATTTTGGGTCTGTTCACTGGCATCGCCGCCTTCTTCAGTGGCTTTATGAACTGGAACTTTATCATGGCTGGGTCTGCCAGCACCAACGGTATGCTTTTCTTCATCGCCGTTCTGCTGATTTTGGCCTGGAAAACCGCTGGCTACATCGGTGTAGACTACTACTTGCTCCCCTACTTGGGAACACCGTGGACAGGTAAACGGATCGAGCCAAATGTGGTTGCCGCCCCCGCCGACTAGCAACCACAATCTAACAGAATAACAAAAAGGCCGTCGTCCGAAGAAAAGGAACGACGGCCTTTTTTTGTTGGGCAAAGAAAGTTGATGCGTGCCAGATAACCAACGACAGACAACGCTTACTTTTGCCACGCTAGGATGGCTTTGCCCGCGCTGGCTGCCTATTGATGAGAACGATTTTGCCCGGTTGTATCCTGGTAGCCTCCACGTTTGGTTGGATGGTATTAGGGAGGATAACGGCCGTTAATTTCCTTTCAAACCGGTTCTAATTAGATCATCATCTACCATTGTCCACAATACGACCATCGCGCATTTTGATCACCCGCCGGGCAAACGAAATCACCTGATCATCATGCGTGGCAAAAACAAAAGCCGTCCCCGTCTCCTGGTTCAGCCGCTGCATAATCTCCATCGCCTGCTGGCCGTTGGCCGTGTCCAAATTAGCCGTTGGTTCATCAGCCAGCACCAGCGACGGCTGCGTTGCCAGTGCCCGCGCAATGGCAACCCGCTGCTGCTGTCCCCCACTCAACTGGTCAGGGCGATGGTGGATACGGTCGGCCAGCCCCACGGCATCCAGCAGCGACATCGCCCGCCGCTTGCGCTCATCGGCAGCAATACCATTGAGCAGCAGCGGCAGCTCCACATTTTCATAGGCTGACAGCACCGGCACCAAGGCAAAAAATTGGAAAATAAAGCCAATCTCCTCGCGCCGCAAATCGGCCTGGCGGTTGACACTAAGTTGCCCAACGCTGTGGCCGTTAACCTTCACCACACCGCTGTTGGGTTTGTCCAGGCACCCCATCATTTGCAACATCGTCGTCTTGCCAGAGCCAGATGGGCCAACGATGGCAGCAAATTCTCCCTCATCAATTGTCAAAGAAACGTTATCCAGGGCACGTGTCTCCACTTCACCCAGTTTGTAGATTTTTGTTACGTTCTCTAGCTCAATAACAGACATTTCTAACTCTCTTTCTTTATACTAAGAAACAAGCTTGCAGCTATCTAGGTGTCATTCCCGCCTGTGCGGGAATCCATGCCCATGCAGAAGATGACAACCCGTGGGCTTAAGGGCTACAGCGTATGCAGCGCTTGCACAGGTTCCAGCTTGGCGGCAAACCGGGCGGGATACAGGGAAACAAGAGTGACGATGGCAAACAAAAACAGCGCCAGCACAAGAGCCTGACCGGGGGCGAACACGGGGTACATTTTGTTGCCCAACGCCATCCCCTCAACGGCCGCTGCCGCTCCATTGCCAATATCAATGCCGATTTTTGCCAGGTAGGAAACAACGCTGGAGCCAAAGATGAAACCAACGGCCGTTCCCAGCAACGCCAAAATCATCGCCTCAAACAGCACCATCAGCATAATCTGCCGCCCCTTCATCCCCAACGCCGCCAAAATCCCCATTTCCCGCGTCCGCTCAAAAACCGACATCAGCAGCGTGTTGGCAATCAGCACCGCCACCACCAAAATAACGATGGTGTAGATCATATAATAGAAGCCCAACCCTGTTTGCATTAACTCCAGAAAGAGACCGTTTAATTCTTGCCAGGGCAGCACCTTGATACCCGGTTGCTGCAAGGCGGCAGCCACGCTGTCGGTGTCCTCCTGGTTTTTTAGCGTCACAATGAGGGTGCTGGCGCGTTCGCCAGTGCGGGCAAAGGTTTGGGCTTGCGCTAGGGGCATGACCACGGTGTTTTGGTCATAGCTGGGGATGCCGGTGTCAAACAGCCCGGCCACGGTGAAAATGCCTTCGTCCAGCCCGCCGTCAGATGTGCCAACAGCCAGGCTGATGCGCTGCCCTACACCAATGCCCATCTCCTCGGCCAGATTGCTGCCCAGCAAAATTTGGCCGCGACTGTCGGGGGTCAAATAGCTGCCGCCAACGATGCCGTCACGAATGGGGGCGTGAAAAACGGCCGTTACATCAACCCCCGTTACCTGAACACCAGAGGATTCTCGGCTGGTGCTCAAAATGCCGCTCATCCACAGCACCGGAGCCACTGACTCCACCTGCGGCAAGGTCTGCACCTGCGCTGCCAGCGTCTGGCTGTCCGGCAGCAAATCCTTCGCCAGCAAGCTGAGCTTTTCCACCTCATACGACTCGGCGCGAAGCTGCAAATGGCCGGTGTTGAGCCGAATATTTTCCCGCAGTGCCCCCTGCGTCACCCCGGTAAACATGCCGCTCATCAAAATCAGCACCATCATCCCCAGAGCCACCGCCAGCAGCGTCAACACCGTGCGCCGCCGATTCCGTACCAGGTCACGGTAAGCAATTACCCAAAATTTTGTGAGTGCCATTTCTTTTCCTAAAGCTAGTGGCTAATGGCTGGTGGCTGGTGCAAAATGTCACATCCAACCAGCCACGAGCAACCAGCCACGAGCAACCATCAAATATGGTGCAAAGCCTCGGCCGGCTCGTTGCGCGAAGCTTGCCAGGCGGGAACCAGGGAAGCCAGGGAAGCGATGACAACCACCGCCACCCCATAAAAGAGTATGTTTTCCAGCGGGATGCTGGGGTAAAGACGATTCCCGATCAACGCCGTTATATCCCCTGTTCCTTCGGCATAGGACAGGTCAAGCCCAACTTGACCCATTGCCACAACCAGTAGCCAACTGAGGAAACAGCCAAGGATGCTGCCAACAACGCCAATAAACATCCCTTCCAGCAAAAACAGACCCATAATTTGCCGCCCCTTCATGCCCAAAGCAGCCAGCACGCCCATTTCGCGGGTGCGTTCGTAAGCAGCCATGAGCATGAGGTTGAGGATACCGATAGAAGCCATGAGCAAAACGATGAAGCCAATAACGGCCGTTGCTGCCCCTTTCGTTGCCAACGTCTCCCGGATTTCCGGCCGCAGCGTGTCAAAGGAGTCAATTTCGTAATTGGGCAGTTCTGGCGACAGGCTGGCGATAAACGCATTCTCCTGCCCCACCGCGTCCAACGTAATCGTCACCTCCGTCTCCTGCTCCCGCAGGTTGTAAAGCCGCTGCGCCGTGGGCAGGTTGATGTAGACCAGCCCCTTTTCCGCATCCCCCAGCCCCAGGCTGTAGATGCCGACAATGGTCATCGTGCGCTGGCGCATGGATTGATCCTTGCGCTGCCCCAGCAGCGTCACCCGGTCGCCAACGGCCACGTTCAGCAGCGTTGCCATTTCTTGCCCAATGAGAATGTTGTCCTCATCATCACCCTGCAAAAAACGTCCCGCGACGATGTTGGCGGCAATCAGACTGACGGCCACCTCGCTTTCCGGCTGAATGGCGGTGATGCTGACCGGATAGGCCCCTTCGCGGTTGCTGACCATGCCGCCGGTGTTAATGCGCTTGGCAACGGCCACCACGTTGGGCTTGCTCAGCACTTTTTCAATGACAATATCGGCGTTGTCGAGGGGAAGCAGGGGCAGGCGGCTGGATTTGTCGCGGAAGCCGGGGGCATGTACTTGGACGTTGCCGCCGTAAAGCCGAACGGCGTTGCCGTAGATGGCCTGATCAGAGCCTCTGATGGCAGCATCCATAAAAATGAGCAGAATGAGACCCAGGACAATGGCGACGGTGGCAATCAGCGTGCGCCGCCAGTTGCGCCAGACGTTACGCCAAGCCATTTTGACGTATTGGTTCATTCATCTACCTCCTTGTTTGCAAGCAGAACAGACAGTTAACTTATCATATCATAACTGATTTTTACGTTGATGACAGGGATGTGACAAGTGACATTTATCACGGAATGACACCTCGGTTTTCCTTTTCTGCTCCTACACCGTTAATCGGTCGGCTAAGCAAACTTATTGTGATGTTTATCGTGGGGCAAACGGCCGTTTGTCACTTTCCCTTTCCCCTCCCACATGGCATACTGGCAGCATACGTCATTGTGTCTGCAAGCAACCCATAGCACCAAACTGCGTACAGGTTTATAGGGTTGATGAGAGGGTGACGGAAAAAACGACCGTTATCCACCCCAACTTTTCCACTTTACCAGCGGCAACACACAACACGACACACAAAAATCAAAGATTTCGCAGATTGCACAGATTGATCCGTGTTCGTCCGTGTTCGTCCGCGTCCAATTTTTTATAGGAGGTCTCTCATGAATGGTGAAAACAACGTTCAGCAACTGAAAAAAGTTGAATCCCGCCTCGTTCCCATCCTCTTTGGCGGGTTCCTTATCCTCATCGGTCTCCTCTTCCTGCTCACCTCGCTCTTCAACATCCACGTTGGAGCCTATTTATGGCCGTTTTTCATGATCATCCCCGGCCTGTTCCTAATCGGGTATGCCATGATGAACGAAGTCAATGGTGAGGCCGCTGTCATCATTGGTAGTATCTTTACTGCCATCGGACTGCTGCTGCTCTTCCAGATCATCACGGGCTTTTGGGCAAGCTGGGCCTATGCCTGGGCGTTGGTGGCACCAACGGCCGTTGGCCTGGGTCTCATGCTCTGGGGTATGCGCTTCAACCGAGAGGAATCAATCAAAAGCGGCAAAGATTTAACCAGAATCGGCCTCATCCTCTTCATCGCCTTTGGTGTCTTCTTTGAACTCATCATTGGCATTAGCGGGTTTGGCATGGCACGCTATGTCTGGCCGCTGCTGATTATTGGTCTAGGGTTGTGGGTTTTGGCGAAAAACCTGCGGCCAACGTGGCACTAGGTGAAAACAATGTCTGATACGACCCTTCGCCAACCGCAGCGAGAAGCCCCATCCATGTTTGGGCCGCTCGTTCTCATTGCGATTGGCCTCTACTTTTTGCTCTACAACATGGGCATTTTGCCCAGCTTTAACTGGTGGGCAATTGCCCGCTTTTGGCCGCTCATCCTGGTCTTTGCCGGAGCCAACATCCTGGTGCGCCAAATCCGGCAGCCGTTTGGCAGCTTGCTTAGCCTAATCGTCGGGCTAGTCGCCATTGGTACCTTTGGCTATCTGGTCTTCTTTACCGCCCCCGTTGCCCCCAACTGGCAGTTCTTCAACTTTGGCTCGGCGGAATTCAAAACCGACCACATCGCCTTCCCCATGAATGACGTGAGCAAGGCTACGGTTAGCATCACGGCCAATGTGCCAGGGCTAAATCTGCACGCCCTTAGCGACAGCCAGCAGTTGATTGAGGGGGATGTTTCCTATTTTGATGAGCTGGTTTTTGATACCAACCGGGCGGGCAGTGAGGTCAAAATTGACCTGGAAAGCCGCGAGCAGCAGCCGGTCTGGTTTTTTAACCCCAACAGTTGGCGTGATCTGGGGTCGCTGGATCGCTGGGATGTGGGGCTAAACGGCCGTATTCCCACCGCCCTCGTCCTCAAACTCAACGCCAACGCTTCCGACCTTGACCTACGCCAGCTCACGCTGACCCAGCTTCAGGTGCAGGCTAACGCCAGCCGCGTCAACCTGCTGCTGCCCAACGGCAGCTACATGGGTGACCTGAAAACAAATGCTGGTACAATGGAGCTGACGCTGCCGGCCGCTGGGCAGCAGGATTTGCTGATTGGCATGAGTGCCGGAAATATGGTGGTGCATGTGCCAGCGGACAGGGCGGTGCAGTTTACGGTGGATCGGGCAGTGGGTAGTTTTAGTGTGGAAAACGGCCGTTTAACCCTCATCTCCCAAAACGACAACAACGAAGTGTGGGAAAGTGCCAACTTCAACACCGCCACCGACCCCTTGCGCGTCCGCCTAAACATTTCCGCCGGTAACGTCCGTGTCTACAGCGATTAGGCTTTGTTGATCTATCAGAATCTTGAACCGCAAAGTTCGCAGAGGGCGCAAAGCAAGCAGGAAACAAGCTAAATCTTTGCGCTCTTTGTGTGTTCTGCGGTTCAACTGTTTATATGCATACCATTATTGTCTCTAACCTTGCCAAGTCCTTTGGTACCGTTCAGGCCGTGGCCGATGTCTCTTTCACCGTCAGCCCCGGCGAAATTTTTGGGCTACTGGGGCCAAACGGCGCGGGCAAAACCACCACCCTGCGGCTGATGATGGACATTTTCAAGCCCGATGCTGGCGAAATAGCTATCTTTGGCGGCGACCTCACCCTGGACAAAAAGCGGCGCATCGGCTACCTACCCGAAGAACGTGGCCTCTACAAGGAAGAAAAGCTGGAAACCACCCTTCTCTACCTGGCACAGCTAAAGGGCGTGGACGAAAAAACGGCGCGGCAGCGGCTGGGCGAATGGCTGGAGCGGCTCGATTTGGCCGAGCAGCGGCAGCAAAAAATCCAAACCCTGAGCAAGGGGATGCAGCAAAAGGCGCAAATCATCGCCACGCTGCTGCACGACCCCGACCTGATCATCATTGACGAACCGTTTTCCGGGCTTGACCCAGTCAACACGCGGCTGGTGAAGCAGATTTTTGAGGAGCAGCGGGCAGCGGGCAAAACCATCATCATGTCCACGCATCAGATGCACCAGGTGGAGGCGTTGTGCAACCGTATTGTGCTAATCAACCGGGGGCACAGCGTGCTGTATGGGCTGGTCAATGAGATCAAGCGCAACTTTGCTGGCAACGCCATTGTGCTGGAAGGGCAAGGAGATTTTAGCCAAGTGCCGGGAGTGCTGGACGTGCGCCACCACAATGGCACCTGGGAGATGGGGCTGCAAGTTGGCACCGACCCGCAAGCCGTGCTACAAGGTCTGCTGGCACAACCCGACAACCGCATCACCCGCTTTGAACTGGCCGAGCCGTCGCTGGATGATATTTTTGTGCAGGTGGTGGGAAATGAGACAAGGAGATTAAGAGATTGAGAGATTGGAGATTGTGAACCTTCATCAATAGAGTTACTTCACTATAAGCCAGTACCGCCATATGTGCTAGTTGTTTAGCGATTTTTGGTACTAAAAACCACCATATTTGGCGGTATATCTTATTATGAAGCGAGTCTAATCTCCAATCTCCAATCTCTCAATCTCTGGCTTTCAGAATGAACAACTTTTGGCTTGTAGCAAAACATGAATACCGACGAATGGTGCTGCGGCGGGCATTTGTGCTGACGACGTTGCTGATTCCGGTGGGAATGGCGGCGGTGATTGGGTTGGCGATTTTGGTGGAGGCGAGTGGGGAGGATAAACGGCCGTTAGGCTACGTAGACCACACCCAGCAACTCGACATCACCCTCTGGCAAAACCAGCTCGATGCCAATGTGGAACTGCTCCCCTTTCCTGACGAAGCCGCCGCCCAGGCAGCACTGGCAAACGGCGACATTCAGGCACTTTTTGTCCTGCCCGCCAGCTACCCCAACCCGCGCCAAACCGACCTCTACTTTTTGGAAGACCCGCCCAACGGCGACACCTGGGGCGCGTTTGATGACTTTGTGCGGCTTAACTATGTTGACACCCTTGACCCCGCCCTGCGGCAGCAGCTTCTCGATGGGCCAGCCATTGTTGTCAATGACCTCGACAGCGGTCGCACCTTTAGCTCCGCCAGCATCATCAACATCATCCTCCCCTTTGTTGCCACCTTCATCTTCTTTATCGCCACCATGTCGGCCTCCGGCTATATGATTCAGGTGGTGGCTGACGAAAAAGAAAACCGCACCATGGAAATCATGCTCACCTCGCTCTCCTCCTTCCAGCTTATCGGCGGCAAAACCATCGGGCTGCTGGGGGTGGCGCTAACCCAGCTTGGCATTTATGGGCTAACGCTGGTGGTGGGGCTGCTGGTTGCTAAACCGTTTGTGCTGGTGCTGCAAACGGCCGTTATTCCCTGGGTCTACCTTGGCATCATGGCGCTCTTCTTCTTCCCCGCCTTCGCCCTCATCGCCGGGATCATGGTCGCCATCGGCAGCATCGTCCCCAACTTGCAGCAAGGGCAGCAGGTGGCCGGGCTGCTCAACTTCCTCTTTATTCTGCCCATTTTTCTTTTAGCCATCATCATCGAAAACCCCAGCGCACCGCTGGCGGTCGCTTTCACCCTTTTCCCCACCACCGCCTTCCTCACCGTGTCGCTGCGCTGGGGACTGGGGTCGGTGCCGCTATGGCAGTTGGGAGCAAGCTGGATTATTTTGGTATTAACGGCCGTTTTTGCCGTCTGGGCAGCCGCCCGCATTTTTCGTATCGGCATGTTGCAATATGGTCAGCCGCTGTCGTGGAAAACGGCCGTTGCCGCCCTCCGCAACAGCTAGACGACCGATGACGAACAACAGACAACGGACAATGGGCAAGCCCCCTCACCATTCGTCCGTGTTCGTCCGCGTTCGTCCGCGTCCCATTCTAAACCTATGAAAACTATCTGGCTTGTCATTAAACACGATGTCGCTTTTGTCTTGCGGCAGCGCTCCTTCTGGATCATGACCCTGCTCATGCCCGCCCTGCTCATGGGCAGTAACGCCTACATCGCCGCCCAGGACAACGCCCCCGCGCTAACCACTCCCACCCCAGCCGACCAACCCGCCCCGCCCCACGTTGGGCTAGTGGATCACGCCAACCTCATCACCTTCATTCCCGGCGATCTGCCCCCTCATCTTTTTCTCCCCTTCACCGACGAAACCACCGCCCAAGCCGCTCTTGACCAAGGCGACATTACCCAATATGTCCTCATCCCGGCTAACTTTGCAGACGGCGGCGAAATCGTCATTTATGATAGGGGGTTCCAGCTTTTAAGCGGGGGCGACAGCGGCAGCGTGGCCTTTAACGGCGATTATGATTGGGCGTTAACCTATCTTATCAGCGCCAATCTGACCGACGACACCCAACTTGCCGCCGTGGTGCAAAACCCCACTCCACGCGCCACCACGCAAATGCACCGCCTCCAGCCACCCGCTGCTGCCGACGAAAGCAGCAATTTAGGCATGGCAATCATCGTCGCCCGCGTCATGCCCTACCTTTTCTACTTCCTGCTCATCATGGGGGGCAGCTACATGATGCGCAGCGTGGTCGCCGAAAAAGAAAACCGCACCGTAGAGATTTTGCTGCTGAGTCTGGAGCCGACCCAGCTGATGATCGGCAAAATCATTGCCATGAGCGTCATCATTGCCATCCAATTGGTCGTTTGGGTTGGCGGCGGCATGTTGATTTTAGACCGGGCTGCCACAGTGATGCAGTTCACCTCCTTTGCCTTCCCGCCCGGGTTTTTTGTCTGGGCCATTCTCTTTTTACTGCTGGGCTACCTCCTTTTTGCTGCCATCATGTCAGCCGTGGGGGCGCTGGCAACCAACGCCCGTGAAGGGGGGCAAGCCATCTGGATATTGGTCATTCCCCTCATGCCGACACTGATGTTTGGGCAGCTTTTTGCCGAGGAGCCAAACCATCCACTGGTTATCGCCCTCAGTCTGTTCCCATTCAGCTCCCCCAGCGCCATGGTGACGCGGCTGGCGGTGGGGGCAGTGCCTGGTTGGCAGCTAGTGGTCAGCTTGCTGGCGCTGGTTGGCACCACTTATTTGTTTATTGTGCTGGCAGGCCGCTTCTTCAAGTCAGGCAATTTGCTATCCGACACCTCATTTAGCTGGCGGCGGCTGGCTTCTGGTTGGCGAGGGTGACGGCTGGCTGGTAAAATCGCGCTTTATTATTTTTGACAGGATGTAACTATACAGGTCTGCCTAAAAAGCTACGAAAAAGGGCTGTCATTCCCGCTTTCGCGGGAATCCATGCCTAGGCTAAAGATGGATACCCGCTTTCGCGGGTATGACAACTTGTGTTTCTACCTTTTTGGAAAAACCTGTCCCAGTATCCAACAAACGGCCGTTTAACCCAACAAACGGCCGTTCCCAAACAAATGATGAAGCGCACCCGTCTCCGCGACCTGGGCATTAGCCTCGGTCATTTCCCCCCTGGTCCTCATAACGCCATCACCGACGTACCCGGTGTCACCGTCGGCCACAGCACCGTCATCCACGACGAGCCACGCCTCGCCCGCACCGGCGTAACGATGGTGCTGCCACGCGGCGGCGACGAATGGCACAACTACTGCTTTGCTGGCTACCACTCCTTTAACGGCAACGGTGAAATGACCGGCATTCCCTGGCTGGAAGAGTCAGGGATGCTTGGCTCCCCCATCGGCATCACCAACACCCACCAGGTCGGCATTGTGCGCGACACGCTAGTAGAGTTATCCGAATCGCTGGGCTATCTCGACAGCTTTTTGCTGCCAGTGGTGGCCGAAACTTACGACGGCTGGCTCAACGACATCAACGCCTTTCACCTGACTAAAGACCACGCGCTGGCGGCGTACCACAACGCCAGCGGCGGCGCGGTGGCTGAGGGCAACGTGGGCGGTGGCACGGGAATGATTTGCCACGAGTTCAAAGGGGGCATTGGCACTGCGTCGCGGGTGGTCAAAATGGAAGAGGCGGAATATGTGATGGGTGCGCTGGTGCAGGCCAACTATGGCGACCGCCGCCTTTTCCGGGTAGATGGCGTGCCGGTGGGGCGGCTGATTGCGGAGGAAGATGCGCCTCGGCCGGATTGGAAACGGCCGTTACTCCCCTCCAGTTCCATCATCGTCATCATCGCCACCAACGCCCCGCTCATTGCCACCCAGTGCCAACGGCTGGCGCAGCGAGCCACCGTGGGGCTGGCCCGCGTCGGCGGCACTGGTCACAACGGCAGCGGCGACATCTTCCTCGCTTTTGCCACCGGCAACGACCTGCCCAACCGCGGCCCCAACTTCCTACACTCCCTCAACATGCTGCCCCACCGTCACATGAATGGCCTGTTTGACGCCACTGCCGAAGCCGTCGAGGAAGCGATCATCAACGCCCTCTGCGCCGCCGAAACCATGACCGGCTTCCACGGCCACACCGTCCACGCCCTGCCGCTGGATAAGCTGCAGGCGGTTATGAAGCAATATCAAGTATTACAGTAATCGGTAATCAGTAATCGGTAATCAGTACTGGTCACTGATGACCGATTACTGATTGCTTCCCAAAAACCTATGTCCAACCTCACCACCTCCCCCGCCTGGCAAGCATTGGTGCAGCATCAGCAGGCTATGACGGCTATCCATATGCGCGATTTGTTTGCCGAAGATAACGGCCGTTTTTCCCGCTTTTCCCTCCACCTAGGCGACGATCTACTGTTTGACTATTCCAAAAACCGCATCACCGACGAAACAATGGCACTGCTGCTAACGCTTGTTGAGCAAGCGGGGCTGGCCGAGGCCATCAAGGCGATGTTTAGCGGAGCCAAAATCAACAACACCGAGCAGCGAGCCGTGCTACAC
>JAGQGA010001089.1 GCA_020432595.1 Anaerolineales bacterium
GATTTGGGCACTGACGCTGCCATGCAGCCCACCCAGCAACAGAACCAGCCCCAGCAGCAGAAATGTGACCGTTGGCCGCCAATGGTTCTGCCTCAAAGCGCCTTGTTGGTTCAATTGTTCAATTGTCATTTGTTTCTCCCCAGGTTTGTTTCCTGTTGTCTCACATTGGGAATCGTTTTGTACTACGTCATATGCCAATGGAGTGTCAGCATCGCTGCGCCTCCGGACTCGTTTACGGTGTGCCGGGCCAGGGCAGATTTTGTTGTGCCGGTAACTGTTCATCTCCTGTCGTGAAAAAATGGTGTCTATACAGGTGTCATACCCGCGAAAGCGGGTATCCATCTTCAGCCTAGGCATGGATTCCCGCCTTCGCGGAGCCTGCCCTCACGAAAGTGGGGGAATGACAACCCTTTTTCGTTGCTTTTTAGGCAGACCTGTATAGTTACCCAAAATAACTATGATTAAGGCAAAACGGCCGTTTTCCTCTATAACCCATGTGGCGCTACCACATTGCAAAAACTTGCCAGATCCCACATTTATGACTCACAACTCTTCAACTTTTCGCCATCTATACAGGTGTCTGTTCCGGCACTGCCGTCAAGCTGGTCGTTGTTGTCGCCACCATCTA
>JAGQGA010001090.1 GCA_020432595.1 Anaerolineales bacterium
CGGGAAAAAACGGCCGTTTCCACCCTCTACCTCCACGAAAACCAGCTCACCTACCCGCTCCCCGCCGACAAAGAGAGTGGCCCGATGCGGCGGCAGCACGGCGAACGCGACCTGCACTACGTCTTTATCAACTACGCCTCCATGCTCGCTGCCGACCACGTTTTCTTTAATTCCCGCTTCCACCAGCAAAGCCTGCTCACCGCCCTGCCCAAATTCCTGCGTCGCTTCCCCGACCACAGCGAAGTAGAAACGGTGGAGGCGATTTGGGGGAAGAGTGAGGTACTGCCGGTGGGGGTTGATTTGAAGAGATTGGAGATTGGGGATTGGAGATTGGGTGAAGATAGGCAATCTCCAATCTCCAATCTCCAGCCGCCTCTTATTTTATGGAACCAACGCTGGGAGTTTGACAAAAACCCAGAAGCATTCCTGGCGGTGCTATACCAGTTGGCCGACGAGGGGATTCCGTTTCGGGTGGCGCTGTGTGGGGAGCATTTTGGCAAACGGCCGTTTCTCCACCCCCAAATCACGCAAAAACTCGGCTCCCGCCTTATCCATCTCGGCTATGCCGACAACGACCTCTACCGCCAACTGCTGTGGCAAGCCGACATCACCCTTTCCACTGCCCAC
>JAGQGA010001091.1 GCA_020432595.1 Anaerolineales bacterium
TGGCCCGGCGGCCATGCAATATGCCTCCACCCTCGGCTTCCAGCCGCTGCGCGAATGGATTGCCCAGCGCACCCCACCCGCCAAAGCCAAAAACGTCCTGCTGATCAACGGTTCCCAGCAGGCCATTGACCTCGTTGGCCGCCTCTTTTTGGAGCCGGGCGACAAAGTGGTCGTCTCCGCACCCACCTACACCACCGCCCTCAGCACCTTCCGCGTCTATGACGTGGAATTTCTGGGGGTGGCCGGTGATGAAAATGGGATGCTGCCTGACCAGTTGGAAGCAGCCTTACAGCAGTCACCCAAGCTCATCTACGCCATCCCCAACTTTATGAACCCGTCCGGGGTCAGCATGAACCTGGAGCGGCGACAAACGCTGGTGCAACTGGCGGAGCAGTACGACGTGCCGATTTTGGAAGACGACCCCTATGGCGAACTGCGCTTCGACGGCGAACCGCTGCCCAATCTGTTTGAGCTGGCGCCCGACCGCGTTCTCTACGCTGGCACCTTCTCCAAAATCGTCGCTCCTGGCTTCCGCATTGGCTGGATGGTGGTGCCGGACGAGATTTTTGAGCCGCTGATGATTGCCAAGCAGTCGACCGACCTGCAAGCATCCACCTATGCCCAAAT
>JAGQGA010001092.1 GCA_020432595.1 Anaerolineales bacterium
CAAACGGCCGTTTAGTCGAAATTGCCGAACTGTGTGACCACCCCTTTATGCTGGGCAGCCAGTTCCACCCCGAATTCAAAAGCCGCCCCAACAAACCCCACCCGCTGTTCAACGCTTTCCTTGCCGCCGCCGTTGCCCGCCAAACGGCACGGCAGGCAAGCAATGGGAAAGTGGAAATGGGCGAGGCTTTGGTTCAAAGATAGAGGAATGAGACGCAGATTTTCCTGATGACGCAGATTTGCGGTCAGGTTTGCCAACAAGCACCTGCAAATCAGGAAAATCAGGAAAATCTGCGTCCTGTTTTCTTTAGGTATGCACAACCTGCTCGACTTTTTGCGCGAACGGGGGCTGTTGGACAAAACGGCCGTTTTTACCACCACGCCGCTCAAAGGGGGGTACTGGAACGCCGTCTACCGCATTCAGGGGGAGGGGGTGGATTGGGTGGCAAAGGTGTTTCGCGCCGGGTGGGAGCTAACGCTTTACCCCATTTTGCCCGATGCCGAGGCGGCGGCGTTGAATGTGCTGCAAGGAACGGCCGTTGCGCCCGACCCCATTGCCTATTTCCCCGCCGCCAACGGCCAGCCCCCGGTGCTGATTTATGAATTTTGGCCGGGGCGCATGTGGCAA
>JAGQGA010001093.1 GCA_020432595.1 Anaerolineales bacterium
TGGCCCCATTCCCCTGCGCTGGCAAGCCATTCACACCCAGGTCAGTCCCAGCGGCTTCACCGACACCCAAGCCAGCGGGCCCATGCGCTTTTGGCAGCACACCCACCGCTTCCGCGCTCTGGCACCCAACTTAACCGAGGTGCATGAGCATATCGAATATCAACATCACGCCGGGCTGCGCGGCCTCTTCACGCGGCTGCTGTTTAACAAGCCGGGGCTGTGGGCACTGTTTACGGCGCGGAAATGGATCACACGGCGGCACGTGGCGCGGTTGGTTGCCAATGAGGTGGCATAAGCAGCCAGGCATCCAAAAAATCAAAGATTTCGCAGATTGCACAGATTCATCCGTATTTATCTGCACCCCATTTTCTTCAGAAGGAGAACAGAGTTTGAGCTTTTTTACCGCGTGGATCGTGGCATTTTTGTGGATTCTAACGGTCGTAACGGCCGTTTGGCTGCTCAGCATCCCACTCAAAAACGTCAGTATCGTAGACATCTGCTGGGGGTTGCTTTTTGTCCTCGCTGCCTGGGTCTATTACAGCCATAGCGAAGGACTCGCCAGCCGTCGCCTGCTTGTCACCGTGCTAACAACCCTGTGGGGGGTACGGCTGTCGCTCTACCTGCTGT
>JAGQGA010001094.1 GCA_020432595.1 Anaerolineales bacterium
TGTAAAGCCATTGACCAAACGTTCCCACCGCGCCGAGAGCCGCACGCCGCTTCGCAGTTGTGGCGCAATGGCGGCAACTGACACGGGAGCCGATGCCGGTGCATTCATGATTGTCTGCTTTAGCGCCAGATCAATCTGTTTTTGCTGCGCTTCATGGGCAGCCAGCACATTGCGGCAATGGGGACAAGCTAACAAGTGCACATCCATCTCCTCCCGCCTGGCATCCGTAAGCGTGTGGTAGAGATAGCCGATGATCATTTCCTCAGAAAAATGTTTGCCAATCATGACCAGTTTTCCTCAGCCAACAAAGCCAGCTCGCTGGCCGCAAGTCGTTGTGAAAGCTGTTGATAAGCCAATCGCACCCGTGATTGAGCTGTGCCAATGGGGCAACCCACAATGTCCGCAATTTCGCGGTAGGTGTGGCCGTCACCCGCTGCCCCGCCCCAATGGCGTAACACAATGGCCTCGCGCAGCGGCGGGGAAAGGGACTGAACGGCCGTCCAAATGGCACTTTGTTCCTCCTTTGCCACAAGCTGCCGCTCTGGGTTGGCGGCAGGAGCCGCCGGTTCTTTACCCCAGCCCAGCCAACGGGTGAGCGAAAAAGTTGCCAGCCGCCGCTTGCGCTG
>JAGQGA010001095.1 GCA_020432595.1 Anaerolineales bacterium
CCTGCCGCACTATCAGGCCCAGTTCAATCAGTTTATTGAAATCGGCGGTACGGGTAGCTTTGGCTCTGTCAGTTAATTGGGTGTAATCCCGATCGGTGATGAAGCCATGCTGATCAATATAATCCAAAATTAAGTGGTGATACGGCCGTAACCGGGTAGCGGGCGACATCTGCGACTGGGCCAATTGTTTTTGTACGCGCCATAATTCATCCAGAATGCCTTCGGCAAAGTAAATGAGCCAGGGTGTGAAATCTAGCTGCGGCGCTAGTTCGTAATAATCACCGAACAGCCCCACATATTGAAAATAACGCGTAACATTCTGGTTGTAATAGTTTTCAAAGCTGAACAGATTGAAGGTATTGAGCCCCAGTCCGGCCAACAGCAGCTTCGTTGCCAGACGGGCCGTACGGCCGTTCCCATCCATAAACGGGTGAATAACCGCCATCTGTTTGTGAAAAAGTCCCGCCAAGAGCAGCGGATCCAGGTTGTATTGATTCACCTGCACAAATGCGATCAGCGCCTCCATCAGTGCCGGGACATCTTCATAATTAGGCGGCAGATAAACTACCTCTTGCTGGCGTGGATCATAGACGACAACCGCTTCTTGCCGCCACCGCCCCAATTGA
>JAGQGA010001096.1 GCA_020432595.1 Anaerolineales bacterium
AACAGCACCTTCTCCGGCAACAGTGTTGATGACTTCGGCAGCGGCATCTACAACAATGGCCCGCTGGCGGTGACCAACAGCACCTTCTCCGGCAACTTTGGCAGCAGGGGTGGCGGTATCTACAACAGCGCCGGTACGCTGGCGGTGACCAACAGCACCTTCTCCGGCAATTATCCGAGCTATGGCGGCGGCATCTTCAACGACAGTGGCACGGCGAATCTGGCGGGGAACGTCTTTGCGGCTGGCTCAGGTGGTGATAACTGCACCAACAGCGGCACAATCAACGACAACGGCTACAACCTGTCGGATGACGCCAGTTGTGGCTTCAGCGGCACTTCAGCGGATAACGCGACTTTGAACCTGGGCACGCTGGCGGATAACGGCGGCCCCACACAAACGCACGCGCTGTTATCTGGTTCAGATGCTATTAACGCTATCCCTTATGACACCAACATCAGCAATAACGGCACCGCCTGGACCTGCAATGATGCCGATCCCTTCACCGACCAGCGCGGGGTGTCGCGCCCACAGGGGAGCGGCTGCGATAGCGGGGCTTACGAAGCCACCGTCCCTGATGTCAGCATTACGCCCAGCAGCGACAGCATTGCTGAAGGCACGAACACCGA
>JAGQGA010001097.1 GCA_020432595.1 Anaerolineales bacterium
TGGGCCACATCTGGTACGGTCTGCCCTACCAGGGCACCGGCATCAACGCGGCGGCGGTAGACCTCATGCTGCGCCACACCTTTGACGACCTGGCCTATCGCCGGGCCGAGTGGAAGTGCGACGCGCTCAACGCACGCTCCCGGGCCGCGGCGCTGCGTCTCGGCTTCGGCTACGAAGGCACCTTCCGCCAACACATCATCTACAAGGGCCGCAACCGCGACACGGCGTGGTTTGCCATGACGGATGGGGATTGGCAGGCTAGGATTGAAGAGTGAAGATTGAAGATTGGGGGTATGCGGGAGATTGGGAGATTGGGAGATTGGGAGATTGAGCCCTCGGACGCGTCGGACCTCGTCCCCCGCAATTCGCCCCTCGCCCCGCTAGAGGAGATTCGCCATGCATGACGACGGCATCCGCATTGCCATGTGGTCGGGACCACGCAATATTTCCACGGCCATGTTGCGTTCGTGGGGCAACCGGCCCGATGCGTTCGTGTCGGACGAGCCGTTCTATGCCTACTACCTCAAGGCGACCGGCATCGACCATCCCGGCGCAGCGGAGACCATTGCCACCTACGAAACGGACTGGCATGCCATCGCCGATGCGCTGACCGGCCCCATCCCCGG
>JAGQGA010001098.1 GCA_020432595.1 Anaerolineales bacterium
AACTGCTGGGGCTGTTTGGACGATTAACGGCCGTTGGTCAGCAAGCCAACTACGCCTCCCTTACCATCTCTGGTCTTACCCATCAGGCTCTCATTTTGTGGCAAATGGGGCAGCGGGACGCGGCGATGAGCCATTTGGTGGCGGCGCTGGAACGGGCGCAGCCGGGCAGCATGGTGCGCGTCTTTTTGGATTGCCCGGTGTGGCTGGACGAGATGTGGGAAACGGCCGTTTCCCGCCACATCCACCCCTACGCCCCCACCATCCACCGCGCCCACCAGCATAAAAACGCTCCCCTGCTCCCCCGCTCCCCTGCTCCCCTGCTCTCTCTCACCGACCGCGAAACTGAAATCCTCCACGCCATCGCCGCTGGTCTTTCCAACAGCGACATTGAACAAAAGCTGTTTATTTCCAAAAACACCGTCCGCACCCACATCAAAAATCTCTACAGTAAGCTCGCCGTCAGCAGCCGCACCGCCGCCGTTGCCAAAGCCAGAGAGCTCAAGCTGTTGGATGCGGCATGGTTTCAACCGCCATAGCTGTCGTCCGTCGTCCGTCGTCGGTCGTCCGTTTTATTGTCCAACCCATTACCCAAAAGGAACCCCCCATGCGTAAACAGTTTTTAACG
>JAGQGA010000109.1 GCA_020432595.1 Anaerolineales bacterium
ATAAACGGCCGTTCCATCTCGATAATCCACAATACACGCCCCGCCAGCACCATGCCCCCGCTGGTTATCGTGGTTGTCGGTAAAAACAACCGCCCCATTGCTCGGCAGCAGCCCGCTTTCCACCCCATTCAGTGCTACCAGCGTGCCGCCGCAGTTAAAAGCCGTCCCCATTGCCGCCGGGAAGTTAAACTCGGTCACGTCGCCATTAGGCAAATATTCAAACGCCTGCACCTGCTCGCTCCCCACGTCAATCACTTCCTGGAAGATATAGGGGTTGCCCGTCAACCCATTCAAAATGGCGGCAATATCCTGGCTTGCCATATGCTTGGAAGCATCCAGCCGAAAGCCCGCCACCCCCATATCAATCAGGCTTTGCAGATACGCCCGCGCCGTCGCCTGCACCGTCGCCGAACCGGTGTTGAGGTCGGCCAAATTGACCAGCTCGCACGTTTGCGACTCAAAGCGGCTGTTGTAGCTATTGATGTCGTTCTCGCTGGCTCCGCCGCCGGGGTTGGTGCCGCAGTAGTGGAAATCAGCCGGGTCGTAGTCAGGGTAATCATACGCCGTGTAGCTGGAGCCATTGCTGCCCGTGCCGCTGCCCACGCCCGTCATGTGGTTCAGCACCGCATCCACATAAATATCCACCCCCAAGTTGCTACACGTCGTCACCATGCTTTGGAATTCGGCCAGCGTCCCGCTGCGGCTGTTTGCCAAACTGTAGCTAACCGGCTGGTAGCGCACCCACCAAGCATAGCTGTTGGTGGCCGTCGGCAGCACATGCTCCATCGGCGGCGACACCTGCACCGCGCTATAGCCTTTGTCGGCCAAATAGCTGCACTCTTTTTCGATGTCGCGCCATTTCCACTCAAACAAATGGACAAACACAGCGCCGGGTGGCGGGGCGGAAACGGGCAAAACGGTGAGAATGCCGTCACCCCCATCATTGCTTGCCCGCCACTTCTTGGAAATGCCGCCGTCGTCGGTGCAATAGGCGGTGTAGCCATATTGTCCGGCCGTTAAACCAGCAGTCGGGATGGTGTAATAATGCTCGTCATTGCTGGCGTTACCATTAAAAGCACTGTTGAAGGTCATCAGCGAATCGGTCCAAGCCGCACCATATTTGCCCCAGTGGAGGTAGCAATCAATGTTGCCGCCGTTGCCGCCGCCCACATCGGTCACACCGGGTTCGTACACCTGCACATAAACGGTGTGGCCGCTGCTGCTGCCGACGTTGACGGCGTTGCTCACATCTCCTTCGGGATACATAAGACCGACGTAATCAATGCTGCTGTTGACGATGGTGGTGGGGGCAACGGTAGAGAGAAAAACGGCCGTTGTGCGCGCTGGAACCGAAAACGTCCCCGTGTTGAGGTCAAAGCTACTCGTCTGCACAATTGCATCATTGGAGCTTTGCAGCACCGGGTGCAACGTCACCGCATTCGCCGCCACCCCTGCCATTTCGGCAATGGTAAACGTCTGGGCAACTTTGTTGGCGTTAAACAAGACAAAAATGTATTCGGTATTGCTGTCTAAATCCGCCCCCACCGCATCGCTAATCCCCATCACAATCAGCCCATCCTGGGCGTTGTTGCTGTTAAAAAAGGTGACGCGGCTGTTGATTTCGGCAGCACTGGTCAGCCGGAACAGCGGCGAACTGCTGCGAATTTGCAAAACTTCCTGCATGTGGGCTGCACTGTCCATAATGTCGGCCTGCGCGGGGCTGAGGGCGGTGTTGGCAAGCAGGGGCTTCATGATAGACCAGCGGCCAGAATTGTCGGCGGCCGGCGGCACGCCCTTGCCAAAATTGTTGTCTTGGTAGCTAAAGTCCACCTTGTTAAACCAGTCGCCGGAATCATAACTATTGCGATCCAGCGATTTGGAGCGCAGCATGTCGCTGCCCATCTGGAAAAACGGTACCCCCTGCGACAAACCAATGATACTCAACCCCATGTTTTGCGCCCGCACGCGGTCGGCCATCGAAGTGCCAACGGGGAGTTTGAAAACGTTGAGGTCGTAGAGCGTCTCATTGTCGTGTTTGGACACATAGTTGATGCTCTCTACCGGCTGGGTGGTGTAGCCGCCATTGCCCCAGTTGGACAAGCCGCCCACCAGCCCCGTTCGCAGCCTGTCCATCGCCGTGTGCAGGTCAGATTGCGCCCGGTTATTGTAGCTGTAGCCATTCCAGTCGTAGGACAGGCCGTTGATAAACCCCTGATGGCGAATTTGCAGCGGGTCGGTGGTGAAGCCGCCGTGGGCTGCGTCGCGGATGCGGTCGTTGAAGGTGCCAATGCCGGTGCCAGCCAAATTGACCTGGTTGGCGTGGGTTAGCCCCTTGGCCTGCGCCGAGCCAAAATCCCACCCTTCGCCATAGATAAAGATTTTGCTGCCGTCTACCCCATCGCTGGCAACGGTTAGCCCCTGAATGGCATCGCGGATGTGGATGGCGTTGTCTACGGTGTGGAGGTTCATCAGGTCAAAGCGGAAGCCGTCTACCTGATAGAGCGTTGCCCACCGCTTGAGGGTGTCAATCATCAGCTTTTCCATCATGGCGAATTCGCTGGCGGTGTCGGGGCAGCAGCTTGTGGTTTGCACCACGCCACTGTTGTTGGTGCGATGGTAGTAGCCGGGAACGATTTTGTCGAGGACGGAGGTGTCGCTGAGGCCGCTGCTGTTGGTATGGTTGTAGACCACGTCCATGACCACGCGCAGCCCATTGGCGTTGAGGGTTTGCACCATTTGGCGAAATTCGATAATCCGCTGTACGCCGTCGGGGTTGGTGCTGTAGCTGCCTTCGGGTACGCCGTAGTGGAAGGGGTCGTAGCCCCAGTTGAAGCCATCGGTGGCTTGGGCGGCCACCACAGCAGCCTGTGGCACCTCCGAATCCCGATCTGTGGCCGGGTTAAAGCTAAACGATGGCTCTACCCGCGCCGCCGCATCTTCATTGACCGAGGCAATATCAAAGGCAGGCAGCAGGTGGATATGGGTCAGCCCTGCCTGCTGCAAATTGAGCAGGTGGGTCATGCCGTTGCTGCTGGTGTGGGTAAACGCCTTAAACGTGCCTCGGTCGCTGGCTGGTACGGTGCTGTCGTTAATGGAAAAGTCGCGCACGTGGACTTCATAAATGGAAATGTCGTTGAAGCTGTTGAGCGTGGGCTTGCTGGGCGGCCAACTGGCTGGCTCCAGCGAACTGTCATTGGCTAAATCTACAAACTGGCTACGGGTGCTGTTCATGGAAAGGCTGACGGCATAGGGGTCGGTGACAAGATTGGTGACAATGCCACTGTCGGGAACAAAAACTTCGACGGCAAAGAGGTAAAAATCGCGATCCCAACCGGCATCGCCAACCACGCTCCACACGCCTGTCGCCGTGTTCTCGGTCATGGGATGGGCGGTGAAGCTGCTGGTGGTGGAATCGGCAAAGCGGCGCAGGGTAACGGAAACGGCCGTTGGTGCCCACACCCGCACCGTTGGCACCCCGCTGCTGTAGGACACACCCAGATCCACGTTGGCGGCATTGCTGGCATAGAGATCATCCAGCACCCCCTGAATTTGCAGCCAAGTGGTGTCTATCAGGTCGCCATTGCTGTCGTAAGCAGCAACGGCCGTTTCTCCCTTCAACATCGTCTTCACCGGCGTGGGCGGCGTGGCCGGCAGCAGCAGCCGCTGATACCCGGCCACATTGGGCAAGCTGGCATAAGAACTGCCATTGAGCGTTCCCGAAGCGGTCAGGCTAATGCCAGTACCGGCCGTGGCAGGCACGGCTAGGCTTCCGCCCCCATCATAATGCAGCTCATAGCTACTGGCCGTGGTGTTCCAAGCAATCGTGTTTTCATCCGCCCACAAGGCACGGGCATCGGTGGGGGTGGCGGTGGCGGCATTGACGGTCAACATCCCGTTGGCTCCTGTCCGCCACGTTTGGCTGGAATCGGTGAGATCGGTGCAATAGGCAGTGTATTCATATAGACCTGCTCCGGGGGAAATGGCGATCTGGTATTGATCATTGTTGCCCACATCGCCGTGGTAGCTCATGGCGGTGCTGGTAATATTGGACCACACACCACCAAAATTGCTGACTTCTGCCCAATAGAGGGTACAACTGATGTTGGCTCCCTGCCCCCCCGCCTCAGTTGTTCCCCCTTTATAGACCTCCACCAAAACCGTTGCGGAATTACCAGCGTTAATCGTGCTGCTGGTAGGAGTCATGTTCCCCACCCAACCAAGAGCAGCCAAAGCCGTTTGTGGGACAGCTTGCCAGAAAACCAAAGTTATTAGCACAAAAAGTGTTTGAACAGGAAGGTGTTTGGGGAAAAACGGCCGTTTTAGCGTCATTGTGTCATACTCCATACCGCAACCATGAGTATCAAATTTAGGCAACTACAGAAAATCAGGGTCGTATACCAACGCCCCTAATTAGACCGATAAGGGTAAGTTAAAAAGAGATTTTCCAGCACCAGCCGGGTGTTGGCGTTGCGCTGAATTTGCCAGATAGCACTGTTGGTGTGCTGCAAGCTGCGGAGAATGTGGGGACGGGGCCAAACGGCCGTTAATGCCCGCAACTGCTCCAGCTCATCAAAATTTGTCACCGGTGGCGTTCGGTCGCTCCCTTTGTGCTGCGCCAGCACCAGCAAATCGCGCCACCAACTGAGCCACGTTTGCAGCGTCGGCACAATCCCCTCGCTTTGGCGCGACAATTTATCAGCCAGAGCAAACCGCTCCACGCGACGGCCGTTTATCCCCTCCCACAACTGCCCTAACTGCTGCCCCCGCACCTGCAAAATCGTCTTGTCCTGAAAAGCGTTAATCGCCCAGCCCAAACGGCCGTCGGCCAAATGCGCCAGCAGCGTGGCTTGCTCGGCAGGAACGTGCCAGCGGGTTTGCAAACTTTCGCTAATTTGGGCGGCGGGCAGCGGACGCAGAGCCACGGTGCGGCAGCGGGAGGTGATGGTTTCGAGGAGGGTGTCGGCAGAAACGGCCGTTAACAGCAGCACTACCCCTGGCGGTGGCTCTTCTAACGTCTTCAAAAAGGCGTTGGCTGCGTTGATATTGGCCGCGTCAAACTGGGTCACAATCGCCACCTTGTACCGCCCTTCGTAAGCCGACAGGCTCAAATCCTGCTGAAGCTGGCGAATTTGGTCAATCCGCAAAACGGCCGTTCCCCGCCCCGTCGTATCCGGCTCCACCAGCCGCACGTCCGGGTGTCTATCGGCCGCAATCAGTTGGCAGGACCGACACACGCCACAAGGCCGCGCCGCCACATCATCGGCCAGACAGTTCAACGCCTGGGCGAACGTTCGCGCCAGCATCGTCTTCCCAACCTGCGCCGGGCCACTCAGCAAATAGGCGTGTCCCACTCGCCCATACACAATCGCCCCGGCCAGCAGCTCCTTCGCCCAATCATGCCCCACAATGTCGTTCCAACTGTTTGCAAGCATAGTAAGTAACCAGTCGCAGGTAACAGGTAGCAGGTAGCAAGATACTTGCCACTTGTCACTTGCTACTTGCCACTCCCCTCCTCATACACCCGACACGCCACATTAATCCACCCCGACCGAAACGGATACACTTCCCCCGCTTCCGGGCTAAACCGATGCCGCCAAATGCAGCCATTGTCATTGCCGAGCAAATGAAGCGACACCGAGGTTTCGGCTGAGGTTGTTCGCACCCGATGAATATCATTTTCCGGCAGCAGTTCGTAGAAGTCGCCAGGGCGCAGCAGGTTGCGCTCTGCCACCGTCAATTCGGCGTGGTCATGGTCGCTGCCGTCGTCATGGCGAGCAAACACATCCTCCGCCTGTTCGCCGCGATACAGCCCCACCAGCCCCCAGGCCAGATGATCATGCACCGGGGTTTCGGTTCCGGCCGGCAGCACCAGCGCCGAAAACGCCAGTCCGCCATCCCCCGCCCGGTAGAGCAGCCACATCCCGGTTTTGCGCCCCATGCCGCTTTCTTCACCTGGCTCTTGATATTTTTGTGGCAGCCATGTCTGATCATTTAGCAGCGTGGCAAAATAGGGGCGAATCTCGGCTACGGCCACCTCCGGGCTTTCCGCCCGCCGCCGAATTTCATTCACCTTGTCAATAAATGTCCGCATCGGCGGATTGTCCAATATCCATTCGTCTTCATATGAATATGTCATCATCACCTGCTTTGTCTAAACGGCCGTTTCCAACCCTTCATCGTAGGGGCGAGACGACCGAGATTGACGTTGCCAACGCCTATCCACACCATCCCGTCCCTACAGCCAGAAACCATTCACATCAGATATTGTACCGACTGCGACACCTGCCGCAAAATGACCAGGCCAGTGAAATCGAAAGACCTCAAAGGTTTTCTGAAACCTTTGAGGTCTTCAAGGCAAAATGAGCAAATAGCCCAAATCCCCAACTTGTCCCTTTTATAACCCCAAAATGCCAGTTACAATAGGCAGCAGACATTTAAAAAAGGACGACAGACAACAGACGACAGACGGCAGAAAACCAACCACGCCCCATTTTCCACCCTCCATCCGCGTTTGTCCGCGTTCGTCCGCGTCCTATTCCCAAATGAAAACAGGATGCAGATTTACCCAATAAGCCTACTTTCTCCCGCTTTATCAGGAAAATCAGGTTAATCAGCGTCCCATTTCCCGCAGGAGGTTGGTATGAGGAAACGAGAAGGAATAACCATTTGGCTGCTGGCAGCACTGCCTCTGCTGCTGCTGGCGGGGAGCGTTTGGGCGCAAGAAAATATTGCCGTCCAACGCCTAGCCGAGCCGCTAGGGTTTGTTGCCACCTCCCACACCCAACATTTCGCCGTCGCCTTTGACCAAGAAACCCGTCAACTGGTGGGCGACCCCATCAGCCTCTCCCCTGAAGGCAACGGCCCATTTGATGCCGTCATGCGTCCCGACGGCAGCGAAGTGTGGCTGGCCGGCTTCTCTGGCGATGGCATCATCGTCATTGATGCCCACACCCACACCCTTATTCAGCGCATCAGCGGCGTGGGCAACACGCCGGTGGACATTGAATTTAACAAAACGGGCAATCTGGCTTATGTCAGCAACCGCGACAGCGTAGATGTGGCGATCATTGACACCGCCACCTACCAAATCATTGACCGCTTCCCCATTGTTTCCCCCACCACCAACAACGTTGACCCCGGCCGCATGTCGCTCAATCCATGCAGCGGCGAGCTGTATATGGTCAACTATTTCAACAACCAGCTTTGGCGGGTTGACCCCGTTGCCAAACAGGTAACGGAAGAGATTGACCTGGGGGTGAGCTTGTGGAACCCGGTGGTCTCGCCGCAGGCTGACCGGCTCTACGTCACCGACCGCAGCCGCTTTGGCGACGTGGTGCATGTGCTGGATGTTAGCGGGTCATCGTTTATCACCCTGACGCAAATTCCGGTGGGGGATGACCCGTGGGGGGTGGATATTTCGCCAAACGGCCGTTTACTCACCGTTGCCAACGCGGTGGATGGAACCATCAACATTATAGACACCGACACGCTCACGGTCACCCACACCATCACCCTCACCGTGCCGGACAGCAGCGACCAGCCCGAACCCCGCGACGTGGAAATTAGCGCCGACGGCCGTTTTGCCTACGCCCCTTCCCTCGATGTCGGCTTAGCCAATGACGAAGATGCCGTGTTGGTCATTGATTTGGCAACGGGCGAACAGGTAGATGCCATCAAACTGGGCGCAACTCGCCGCCCCGTGGTCGTCTCTGTCGCTCCTGCCGCCCCCAGCTTAGATCCCATTCCCCGGTTTGGTGTGGTTGGGGCATTGACGGTGGGAACGGCCGTTCACTTTACCGACACCAGCGGCAATCAACCCACCCATTGGCAATGGGACTTTGGCGACGGCGTGGGCAGTTCCAGCGAGCAAAACCCCGTCTACAGCTACGCCAACCCCGGCAGCTACACCGTCACCCTCACCGCCACCAACCACTGCGGCAGTCAAACCGTGTCGCAAACGGTTGAGATCATTGCCGAACATAGCGTCTATTTGCCTGTGATTAAGAGATCGGAGATTGGAGATTAGAGATTGGAGACTCGTTAATCTCCAATCCCCAGTCCCCAATCCCCAAAAACCCATGAAAAAACTCACCCCCTTCCTCCTGTCCCTGACCCTCATCGTCTCGCTGTGGCTCATTTTACCGGCAGCGGCGCAGCAAACGGCCGTTTCTTCCACCTCCACAAACCAAATCACAGCCCCCGACGAAAGCTGGCGCGACCGTGCTGCCGAAAAAATGTCGCCTGAACTGCTGCACCAACTGCAAACCCAGCCCAGCAGCCAACCCCTCACCGCCATCGTCAAGCTCAAAGAGCAGGCCGACCTCAGCCGCGCCAGCCAGCTTGGCAGCCTCGATGCCCGCCGCCGCTTTGTCTACGACACTCTGCGCCAAGTTGCCAGCGACAGCCAGCGCGACCTCGTTACCAGCCTCAACACCCGCCGCCAAAGCAGCCAACAGCCCATTAGCTACCGCCCCTACTTTATCTTCAACGGCCTGGCCGTCACCGCCCCCGCCGACACCATCTGGGAACTCGCCCGCCGCGACGACGTGGCTTCCCTTTCCGCCAACGAGACCTTCCAATTATTTTCCATGACACCGGCCATCAACCTCCAATCTCCAATCTCCAATCTCCAATCTGCCACCGCAACCCCCGGCAGCAACATCCAGCAAATCAACGCCGATGACGTGTGGAACACGCTGGGCATTACCGGCGCAGGGGTATTGGTCGGTAGCATTGATTCTGGGGTGCAGTACAACCACCCTGCCCTCGTCAACCAATACGCGGGCAATTTGGGCAATGGACAATTTGACCACGATTTCCACTGGTACGATGCCGTTCAGGCTATTGCCACCCCCTATGACGACAACGGACACGGGACGCACACAATGGGAACGGCCGTTGGTGGTGACGGTCCCGGCCCTTTCAGCGAAGACATTGGCGTGGCTCCCGGTGCCAAATGGATCAGCGCCAAAGCGTTTGCTACTGACGGTGCCGGGCTAACCGCCGACATCCATGCCGCCTTTGAATGGCTGCTCGCCCCCTGCCCCGCCGGAGTGGAGCCAGGCGCAGCCAGCTGCGACCCCAGCCGCGCCCCCGATTTGTTTAACAACTCCTGGGGTTCCAGCCGAGGCAGCGACCTCAGCTTTGCCGATGATGTCAACGCCATGCTTGCGGCTGGCATTTGGCCCGTTTTTGCCGCCGGCAACAGCGGCCCCCTGCCCGGCACTGTCCGCGCTCCCGGCAGCTTTGGCAACACCTTTGCCGTGGGCGCAGTCAACAGCGGCGATGTCGTGGCCGATTTTTCCAGCCGTGGCCCCTCGCCGCTGACCGACAACATCAAACCCGACATATCAGCACCCGGAGTCAATGTCCTTTCCTCTATCCCCGGCAGCAGCTATGGGGCATTCTCTGGCACCAGCATGGCAACGCCCCACGTCACTGGGCTGGGAGCGCTGCTGCTCAGTGCCGACCCCACGCTCGACATCGCCACCATCGAACGGGTCATTCGGGCAACGGCCGTTGATCTGGGCGAACCTGGCCCCGACATGGATTATGGCGCGGGGCGGATTGATGCCCTCAAAGCGGTGGAACGCATCGTCAACGCCAGCGACCTGGTTGGCACGGTGCGCGATGCAGCCACACAGCAGCCACTAGCCGGAGCGGTGATTCGGATTGAGGGGCAAGGGTTGGTGGAAACGGCCGTTACCGACGCCACCGGCCACTACACCATCCCCTTCCTCATTGCCGGTAACTACACCCTGCAAGCCACCCTCTACGGCTACGAACCCGTCGCCGTACCCAGCGTTACGTTGATTGCCAGACAAACAACAACCCAGGACGTGGACATGACCGCCCTGCCACGCCACACCCTGGCGGGCTTTGTCACCGAAGCGGCTGCCCCCAACGCCCCCATCCCCAATGCCGTCATTACCGCCTTGGCCACGCCGCTCACCCCCGTTACCACCAGCCCCAGCGGCTTCTACAGCATCGAACTGGCCGAAGGCACCGTTACCATTGAAGTTGCCGCCTTTGGCTTTGCCACCCGTCGCGTTGAAATCACGATCACCAGCGACACCAACCTCAACTTCGCCCTCGATGCCCTGCCCCCCATCCTGCTGGTGGACGACGACGAGGGGCGCAGCAAAATCTACAGCCCCCACGTGGAAGCATACTATCGCAACGCCCTTGATGCGGGCGGCTACCACTACGACTACTGGGATTTGGAAATTGACGGCGAACCCAGCTTTGACCTAATGCGCCAATACCCGGCCATCGTCTGGTTTGGCGGCGAATTTGGCCGCATTAAGGACATTACCGACCGCACTCAGGCCGAAGCGATGATGGCCTATCTGGACTTGGGCGGGCAGCTATTCTACGTATCGCAAAGCCACACCTTCTACTTTGGCGATGACAGTCAGTGCGATGTGCCGCGCTGGGGCGGCACCGGCCCCTGCCGCTTTACCAAGGAATATTTGGGCGCACTAGACTGGATCGAAGACCAGAAGGCCAAAGAAGGAGAAGGGGTGGCGGGCAACCCGGTCAGCGACGGGCTGGGGCACTACCCAATGATTTACCCACCGCTGCTGGCCGACTTCACCGACACCGTGACAGGCACCGCCAACGCTGAATTGGCGCTAGTGGGGTTGGACGACCAACCACCAGGGCAGGTCAATTTGACCAGTTACACCCACATCAGCCCCACCAACAACTTTAAGGCGATGTTTATGGCTGCGCCGCTGGAAGCGTGGCCGGCCGATGGCGCGGCCGATCTGATGCAGCGGGTGATGGATTGGTTTGGCGTGTCGGGGCTGGCCGATGGCCCTGGTTTTGCCCCCAGCCAGCAAACGGGTCGCGCCGTACCGGGGGAAACAATTCGCTACACGGTACGCATCAAAAACTTTAGCACCTTTGCCGACAGCTACACTCTGTCGCTGAACGGGGGAAGCTGGCCGGCCGACATTTGGAACGCGGGAGAAACGGCCGTTATCACCCAAATCGGCCCCATTCCGCCGCAGGGAACTGCCGAACTTGTTGTCACCGTTACCGTCCCTGACATTGTAGCCCCCGGTGCCGAACAGCGGTTTGAACTGCTGGCCGAATCGCAAAGCGGGCAGTTGTTTAGCGGCACTGCGACGCTAATTGCCCAAGCGCAAATGACCTACTACCTGCGCGACTCGGATCAGTGCGACAGTGGTGTGCATTTTGCTTGGGCAGATGCCACCGGCGGCGACCGCTGGGACATTGACGGGCTGGATTCCACCGCTGCCCCCATCGCCCAGCGGATTGATTTGCCAGAGCCATTCCTGTTCTACAACCAAAGTTATGACCACCTGTGGGTCAATATCTACGGTACGGTG
>JAGQGA010000010.1:0-22959 GCA_020432595.1 Anaerolineales bacterium
TTTCGTTTTTGGCGGTGGCCCCTTTGTCGGCAGCAACAACTGGGTCGTTAGTGGTGAACATACCGACACCGGGATGCCCTTGCTGGCAAACGACCCCCACCTCGGCATTCAAATGCCCGCCATCTGGTATGAAGTGGGGCTGCACGCCCCGGAAATGGACGTGGTGGGCTTCTCCTTTGCCGGGGTGCCCGGTGTCATCATCGGCCACAACCAAAACATTGCCTGGGGTGTTACCAACGTCGGCCCCGATGTCCAAGACCTCTACATCGAGAAAATCAACCCTAATAACCCGCGCCAGTATGAGTTTGAGGGCGAGTGGCAAGATATGGAGGTAGTCAACGAGGCCATCAAGGTCAACGGCGGTGAAGATGTCAACCTGGACGTATTGATTACCCGCCACGGCCCCATCATCAACGACGTTGTAGACGGCCAGAGCGACAAGCTGGCGATTCGCTGGACGGCGCAGGAGCCGTCGCGGGTGCTGCAATCGGTTATCCTGCTCAACCAGGCGCAAAATTACGACGACTTCCGCGAGGCACTGCGTTACTGGGATATTCCTTCACAAAACTTTGTCTATGCCGACGTGGAGGGCAACATCGCCTACCAAATGCCGGGGCTGATTCCCATTCGCAAAAACGGGGATGGGCTGCGGCCGGTGCCGGGATGGACAGGGGAATATGAATGGGAGGGGTGGGTGCCGTATGAGGAGCTTCCGGCACTGTTTAACCCGGAACAAGGATTCATTGTGACCGCCAATCATGCGGTGGTGGATGCGGAGTACCCCTACTACATTGATACGTACTGGAATGAGGGCGACAGAGGGGCGCGAATTACAGAGATGATTGAGGCGGCGATTGACAAGGGCAAAATTACAGCCGATGATTTTGCCGCGATTCAGTTTGACGCCTATTCCAAGCGGGCGGAGGCACTGCTGCCGCTGCTGGCAGGCTTGTCGAGCAACAACTCTCAGGTACAAGCGGCGCTGGAACGGCTGCGCGGCTGGGATATGCAACTGCGGCGGGATAGCGTACCGGCGGCACTTTTTGAGATTTTTTACATGCAGTTGGTGGACAATGTGCTGGCGGATGATGTGGGGGCGGAGAATGTGGATCGGATTTTTAGCCCGGTTTTTATGCGGGAATTGGCGAAGCAGCCAGAGGCGGTGTGGTGGGATGATGGGGAAACGGCCGTTACCGAAACACCGGACGACATCATCCTCCAATCGCTGGCCGACACGGTAGCCTGGTTTGAGGAAAACGTGGGCAGCGACATGAACGACTGGGCGTGGGGCAACATCCACAGCGCCGTCTTCCCTAGTGCCCCGCTGGGGCAAAGTGGCATTGGCCCGGTTGAAGCGATTGTTAATGGTGGCCCCATTCCGCTGGACGGGGGCAACGGGGCGGTGAACGCCAATAACTGGAGTTGGGATAAGCCAGCGGCGGTGGATTGGCATCCTTCGATGCGGATGATCGTAGACATGAGCAATTTTGATGCCAGCCGTTCGGTGCTGCCCACTGGGCAAAGCGGCCACCCTTATCACCCGCACTATGATGACATGATGCCGCTATGGCAAAATGGGGAAACGCATGTAATGCGGTTTACGCGAGGGTTGGTGGAGGAAACGGCCGTTGAGCATCTCATTCTAAAACCCCCAGCCGGTTAGGATTACCCAGTTTCCGCCACTTGTGTTTGCGCGCCGGCACCGCCCTCGACAAGCTCGGCTTACGTAGGTGGCGGAAAACTAGAGACACTAACTAGAATAGATAGGTATAAGGTACTAGGCAGATGGTATCCTGATTGACGTGTGATCGGTTTCAGCCGATAATGAGGTCAGCGATGGAGCCATTAGCTAAAGGTTGAAAACAGATGATTCTTTTAACTGCTTCTGCGACAACAAAATTGGAACAGATTCATCAAACCGCGCAGCAATTGCCTGATGATGCGTCTGTCCGCAGCAATCTGACACCGGAGCAGGCCATGCAGTTGCGCCGCTGGGGTGAAGAGACAGTACAGGCATTCACTGTGCGCACGCTTTATTTGAATGAGCTGCGTGGACAGAGCTTATTGACGCAAAAGTCAACGGCCGTTTATGCTGTCATGCAGTCTATTAATCAATTAATGGGGCTGCGCCAAATTCCCCCGTCGGAAACGGACATTGTGGAAGACGGCGACCACCGTATTCATGACGATGTGACCATTCGGCTGCTGAAAAATTTGCGCTGGCTGACGGGGCGCGTTTGCCCACCCGAATGTTTGGCACTGCTGAAAGAGTTTCATGAAAAACGGCCGTTTCTCAGCCGTCAGGTTGCCTTCCATTTACTCATGACCCTGCTTGCCAACAGCCAGTAAATGGCTATGCTTCCAGGTATGGCAAAACAAAAACCTTCCCTGCTACACGCTATTCTTACCCTTCGCTGCGCCCGCTGCCGCGAAGGGCGTGTTCATGCCACCTTTTGGCAAATGAACGAATTTTGCCCCGTTTGCGGCCTCAAGTTTGAACGTGAACCTGGCTATTATCTGATGGGTATCTTCTTTGGCTATGTCATCAACGCCATCATCTTTTTGCCCATTTGTATTGCCCTCTACCTGCTGGGCGTGACTTGGCAAGCTTATGTGGGCGTTGGTGTTGCCATTGTCCTGCTTTCCCCGCTGGTGCTGCGCTACTCTCGCGTTGTTTGGCTGCACGTAGACGAATTCTTGGATCCCCGCACGAACGAAAAATAAATCTTACCGAGGAAGCTGGACAAAATCGCCGCTGCTGTCGGGGGTGGTGTAGGTGAGGCGCTGGCCGGTGGTGTAATCGTAGAGGCCGGTGTCGAGATAACGGCCGTTTTCCCCAAACTCACTTATCTGCACAAACACGTCACCCGGCTGCCACTGCTCGCTGGTGTAGCCCAGCCCATCGGCCACAAGGGGGGCTTCGTCACCTGTGTAAAGATGGGCACCGAGGGTGAGGCTGCCCGTGTTCGCGGGCGCGGCCACCTGCCACACCGACCACCAGCTTTTGCCGCTGCGCCGGTATCCCACCAGGTCAATGATGTTGTCATAGCGGAGGGGGAGAGGGAGAAAACGGCCGTTTTGCGCCATCACCTCCCCATTTTGTTTGGCCGCCCACGCCGCCACATCCACCTGCCCATCCCAATAGTAAACCTCATAATTTGGCCCCGTGCTGGAAGCATGGTGCGTATAAACCGGGCGCAGGTTGTCGGGGAACTGTTCTGCCAGCGGCCAGCTTTCGGCCAGCGGCAGCAAATACCAGCCTGCGCCGGGCGGGAGAACCCAGCTATGGTGGCAGTCGAACACAAATGATCGCAGGCTGGTTTGCCCCACAAGCTCGGCTGCGGCAGCCTCGTCCAAAATGGGAGCCGGGTCGAGGCAGCGGCCAAACCACGCTCCTGTTGTGGCCGCTTCAATATCGTAAAGCAAAATCGAGTAGCCAAGATTGCCGTCTGGCTCGTGGTGCCAAAACCAGCTCAGGATGTCAATGTCGGGCAGTTCCAACCCCTGTACGTGGGTGGCACTAAGCGCGTATTGCCCCGGCTGCGGGTTGGCCGGGGTAAATTGGTGCGGCGCACCCGACTTGGTATACAGCGGCGACTGGTTTAGCCCGTAGTAGGCGGGGTCGTTGGCAACCGCGCCGTAGTAGCTAAACCGCGCCGTGGGGTTGACGTGCAGATAAGCTGCCAGCAGCTTCAAATCTTGCCCCCAGTCGAGGTTGGAGTCGCTGAGATAGCGATACCCCTGGCCGGAACCGCCGATTAGCTCGTTAAAGTAGGTGAGATAGTGGGGATGGTAGCGCACGGTGCCAGAGGCGTACCAAAGCAGCAGCAGCGGGGCAAAAAGACGCAGCGAACGGCGGGTTGTTGGCTGCTGCAGCCGGTGCAGCGCGACGGCTCCGGCGAGGGCGGCCAGCAGCAGCAGCGGCGGCAGAATGGGCAAAATGTGGCGGTAGCCGATGTTGAGGCGGGAAGTGCTGGCGACAACGAAGAAAGCGAGAGCGGGCAGCCAAAGCACCATCGTTTGTGCCCAGCGGTGGCGGCGGATGATGAGATAAACGGCCGTTCCTACCAGCCCAATCGTCAGCAGCGGCGTTTTCAGCAAAAACGCCACCACAAAATAACTCCACCAGCCGTCGCGGGAGCGTTCACCCAGCAAAAAAGCGTCGTGGCCGACGGTAATGTGGGACTGCAGCTCAAACAAACTGCCAAAGTAGGTGGCGGCGGGAATGGGGATGGGAAAATTGCCAATGGGGCGCAGTTCAAAGCCATAGAGTGCCCATACTAGCAGCCCCGCCAATGGCAGCAGCGTAGCCCAGCGCAGCCCCGGCTGCCACCACGCTTCCTGGCCGCGCTTCCAGGTGCGATAGGTAAAGAACAGGGTGAGCGGCAGCAGCATGAGGGCGGTGAGTTTAGTGGCGATAGCAAAGCCGAGGGTGAGGGTAGCAAGAAGCCATCGGGAACGTGACGGCCGTTTTTGCCAGCGCCAGTGGGTGTAGAGGGAGAAGAGGAAAACGGCCGTTAAGGGGGCATCCGTCGTTGCCAGGGAAAAATTTGCCAGCAGGTTGGGCGAAAAGGCAAAAAGGATCAGCACCACCCGTTCCGCCCGATAGCCACCCAGTTCCCGCGCCCAGCGTGCCAGAGCCGCCCCCAGCGGCAGCCCCAGCAGGATGATGGGCAGCCGCGCCAACAGCACGGCGCGGTCGAGGTTGGTGCCGTTTTGCCACAAAAGCTGGCTTGCCAGCGGCAGTGGGTCTTGCAGCGGCCAGGCGGGTAAGTCCACAACATTGGGCATGGTTGGCTCTAGCCAGAGCAAAGAGCCATTGAGCCAGTGGGAAAGGGGGGCATGTTCAAACTGGAGGCCAACTTTGCCGGTTTGCCACAGGGCGCGGCCGCGCAGAATGTGGATGGATTCGTCTACGGTGGGGGATTTGGAAACGGCCGTTGGCAGTGCCAGCGCAAAAAAGATGAGCAGGCATAGGCTCATCAGGAGGCGGTTGTGGAGGGGGCGTGGAATCTGAAGGTAAACTGTATCATCCCGCTTCATAAAGCACTGTTTTTTCTTGCAGAATCTTTTCGCGCAAGTAGGGGCTAATAGCTGCTTGGGTTAGTAAATCAACTGGATGGCCTAGAACTTGGGATAGTTCACGCTCAAGGCGGATTAACTTTAACAGGCTCTTATCCTTTTTGAACACGACGAGAAGATCAATATCGCTTTCGGCGGTTTCTTCTCCACGAGATATAGAACCGAAAAGTGATATTGACCGTACATCGTTTTGGCGGCATATTTTGATCAGCTTGTTTTTGTCAAATGGAAGGACGTGCATATTTACCAGCCCTTTTCATATTAAGTATGTAACTATACAGGTGTCATGCCCGCGTAGGCGGGCATCCATCTTCAGCATTGGCATGGGTTCCCGCTTTCGCGGAGCCTGCCCTCACGAAAGTGGGGGAATGACATCCCTTTTTGGTAACGTTTTCAGGAAGACCTGAATAATGACTTAAGTATATGGGAAAGCCAAAAGTTGCTCAACTTATGGGCAAAACAGGGGTGGCGCAACTTTTGTTGACGATTCGTGATTATTCGGGTGCAGCGGACATTGCAAGCTCGTATTGGGTGCCGCAGCCAAACTGGTTGGTGGTGGAGCTTAGGCGGAGGTAGAGGTATTGAGGTTCGTCCTGCGGGGATTGGGGGAGGAGGCGGGTGGTGAAGGTGGGTGTGGGGGGCTGGTGGAGAATGACGGGGAGGTAATTAACGGCCGTTAAAGTAGGAACCGGGGTAGCTGTAGGCGTGGCGGTGGGTGTGGATGTAGGCGTGGCGGTGGGCGTGGATGTAGGCGTGGCGGTACTGGTCGGTGTGGGGGTAGGCGTGAGCGTAGGCGGCAGGGTGCTGGATGACCAGGTAAGCTGATTGGTGCCGCTGGCGAGCAAAACGAGTTCGCCGTTGAGCAGATGATACAGCTCTAGCTGGCGGTCTTCCGCCGTGGCGGAAATGGCTTGTGTGGTAAAAGTATAGGTGGTGTTTTCCGTCAACTCGGTGCGAATCCATTCGGTGTCCTGGTTGTGGCTAAAATTACGGTGCTGCGGTGGTTCGCCGGGGGAGACGGGCAGTACGAATTCGCCCCACGCATCGTCTGGCTCATAGCTGTCTTGGAGATAGGGCTGGATGCAAACGGGGGGATTGGCAATGGGTTGGCAGGTGGGGTTGCCGGGACCATCGTAGGCCACACAGGTGTCGCTGGTGTTGATAAGCTGGGTTTCAAAGTCGGGGGCGAGGTTGATGGTGGCAGTGAAGGAGAGGGTGAGGGGGTTGGCTAACGGCCGTTCGTTGCCCAATAAATAGTTCATTTGGGTAGTGCCATCAGCCTGCGGCCAACATTGCCAGCCGACAGGCACAGCGTTGCAGTCAACGTCCACATTGACGGGTAATTTGTCCTGAACCTGGATGTTGCGCTGGGCTATGGCGATTTCCTGGTAGATGGTGGTGAGGTTGGCTGCCGCTGCGAATTCATAACGGCCGTCGGTGATGGTGGCTGCCTCTTGCATGGCCCCTGGCTCAACATCGCTGCCATAACCCAGGCCATAAATCATGATGCCGCAAGCGCGAGAAACTTCTGCTTGAGCTTTGATCGGTTCTATCCCGGTTGTGTCAATACGCCCGTCAGAAAAGACAATAATGGCTTTGACGGTGTCGGGATTGTGCTGGGCAGAGTTTATGAGTTGGTCATACGCTAGTTGAAGACCAACAAGCAGATTGGAGCCGCCGCTGGCGGTGAGGGAGTTGATGGCGGTGGTAACGGCCGTTTTATCGGCGGTAAGCGGCTGGATGAGATGGGCGGTGCTGTCAAAGGTGAGAACGGCCGTTCTGTCCACGTTCCCTATCGCCTGCACCAGGGCAATGCCGTCTGTCTTGGCATCGGCCAGCTTTTGCCCGCGCATACTGCTGGAGATATCATAGAGTAGGGCGACATCTATTTGCTTGTTGTTGAGGTTAGACAGGTCAAACTGAATGGCTGCCTGGCTGCCGGTCTCTGGGTTGGCGGGGTTGACTGATTTGGTGATGCTGAGGGGAAATAAATTGCAGCCAGCGGCAGTGAGCGAGGCTGAATTGGCCTGTGTTTGTCTGGCCTGGGTCAGGGAAAAAGCGGCCAACAACGACAGCCCAACCAGACCGACGGTTAGTTTTAGCCAGAGAGCAATCTGTTTTGTTTTAGAAAAAACGGCCGTTAATTTCATCACGCTTGACCTCAAAACCAGAAAAATACAATAGCCAGGCAAAGGTATGCCTAATCTAGTATAGAAGCAGAGTATGACGAACTCGCTTACAGCAAAATTCTAAAATGACGGTACGCTGCTGACAAAGATAGTGAATGGGCTAACGATCTCGGTATAGGTTGTATAGCCTGGGAAGGATGAAAACGAGTACTAAGCTAACAAGAATAATAGCAAGAGCCAGGATACTAAACCACAGCATGTCTATAGCGGGTGGTACATTCAATACGGCCTCGGTGTGTTTAGGAAGTGGCTTAAACCAGGTTAGACCAACACCATCTTGAAAAAATGAGGGGATAGTGACAAAAGAAAAAAGCAGCGTCAGCATTGAAAAAACAATGGTAAGGATGAGGACGGTGCGGTTCGTTTTTTTTGCATCATATTGAAGCTGTAATCCGTTATAGTAGCCTAGAAAGGCGTTAAGTTCCTGCACATTGGTTTCAATGTGGCGTTCGATGTCGTGAATGCCGAGCAGAGCCATGCAGCGATCGAAGATTTGGATAGCGTGGGTGGTGCGGAACACGGAAGAAGGGACCAAGGCATCGCGCATTTGGGGCAGCATATGGAATAGGAGGCCAACATTTTGAGCCGTGTCTAAAATGGTCTGGGTGTCGGTGCGGCTCAAATTGCCATCGGTTACTTTGGCAGCGAGGTCGGCTACCTGAGCCAGTTGTCCGGTGGTGAGGCGCTCGAGCGTTTGCACTTCGCTTTTGAGCGTGACCACAAATTCGATACCGCGAGCAATGCTTTGCCAATAATGTTGGTAGGCATCGGGGTGGTCTATTAAATGGCTGCCATCAAAATGGATAGTTGCTGGCTCAAGCGAGGGGGTGTAGAGGAGGCTGGCTTCGGCGGTGAGCAGGCAGAGTTCGTGCTGCCAGTTGGCATGGTCGTGCTGGATGAGTTCGGCAACGGTCTCAGTTTTGAAGGGTGGGTAGGTATAACGGCCGTTTTCGGCCAACAGCGTATTTTGCAGCAGGCCAAACAGCTGTGGCGCAAATGAGTGGCGCAGTTCGTCGGCGGTGAGGGAACGGCCGTTAAGGGTAAGTTGATCGAAAAGGAAGGTGAGGTGCCGGTCGTGAAGGGGAAGGGGTTCGGGGTCGTGCTTTTTTGACAGAGCGATGTGGATGGGTTTTATGCGGTTGAAGAAACGGCCGTTTTGTTCTGGGGAGATGACAAACGCACTGTTGCAGTCTTCGGTAAAGGCAGCAACGATATCCATGGCGACTTGCCACTGTGTCACCCGTTGAGAACTGGCTGCGGTGGTGGGGGCAATAGCCCCTTGCAAGCAGAGTAGGATACGGGTGATGTCGGTCAAGGCCATGTCCTGCACGTCCCACTCCATTTTGACAATGACTTGTCCGGTGCGCGTCAGCCGCAGGCTAAACGTCCAAGCATTGGGCCACGGTTCGTCGTCATTGAGGTTGGCGCGTAAGGCGGCATTGAAGCTGGCGCACAGGGCGGCATCGGGGACGTAGGTGGGAAAGAAGTAGCTGTTAAGCAAGCGGCGGCGGAAGATGCTGAGGGCATGGCCTTGTTCTTGGAGAGTGTCTTCGGTGGGATGGGGGTGGAAACGGCCGTTTGGCTTCAGCCCCTCCCGCAAAAACGTTGCGTATAGGTCGCTGCCTTGCAGTTGGGCGAACAAGGGGCGGTGCTTGCAGGCAATGAAGCGGTGCAGGCTCATGATGAAGGTGGTGGATAAACGGCCGTTGGCCTTCAATTCAGCACTCATGGTTTTGGCATTACCCGTTCTTGCCCAGCCGCGTCCGACAAATCATCAATCTTTTCACAAATCATCGCCGCCGACAAAAAAGCATATAATTGTTGCCATTCATTAATGGTATCATAATAAATAAGTGGTAAGGTTGCATGTAACAAACTAAAATAGTAAGGGCGTAAATCAGTTCCCTTAACATAATCTGCACGTGCTTTGGCTCGTATTTGGCGTGTATAAGTCCATAACGCCTTTAATTTTAAGTTGCCACGGCATGGGTAGGGCAATGGTGTTCTTTGTAAATCTAAGCGGCTTCTTTCACTCGGCTCCAGCAAAGCTCTTTCTAAGGCAATTATCGACGACAGATGATTCTCTTGAGCCTCAAAATCTTTTTCATTGACGACTGTCACAAAAAATTTAAGGTCGGCTTCTAAATTGCCATAGTCACGCAAAGGATGGCCGACATGCGTATCAGCAAAATCAACAAGCCAAATGCTATCTATTAGTTTGCCAGCTTCCGTTTCTATAAGAACATTCCGAAAATTTAGATCACCATGAACAAATCCGACCCGATAACTAGTTCTAATATTTTCTAACCATTCTATCCGATCTGCCTGCGTGAAAAATTTCATCACCCAGTGTATTGGATTAACATAGGTGCTTTTATTCCAGGAAAAGGTCTGTTCTGTCCTAAACCGTCCAAATTCCTGCATTTTTCTATCAAGCTTTAGCTGGGGTATAGTAACGGCACTTTTTTCAAATCTATCTAGCTTGCTACGTAAGCGAAGATATTCTTGGGTTAATTCTGGCATATGATGTCCTAAGGAATACCTTGTTTGCCATTCATCCAATGCTTTAAATAATCGCTGTAGTGTTTTTTGTATTGGATCATGTCTTGATTTAATCTTTTTTTCAACACCATCCGACTGCATCCACTCCGTATATATACCATGCAAGTTATCAACACTATCTCCTGTCTTGACAGCGTAATCATACATGCTAGCAGCCATTTCATGACGCCACTCTGACTTGTCCAATTGCTCAATACCTGGTGGGAACCACCATTTGATGATACCTTTAACAGCGATTCTCAATCTTTTCTCAATAAAGTATTTGTAGTTGTCTCTTTCTGAATTTATGTCACTAGCTGGTGCGAATTTCAAGACACGCGCTAACAAATCGCCAGAATCGTTAAAATATCTTAGACGAATATGATAAATGCCAAAATTAGCATAACCTCCCGATAGGCGTTTTGTCTTAATGTTTTCTACTGGTTCATCCTGCAATAATTCTCGTAAAATTGGTCGATGTGCTGGTCGAATATCGCCTTCAATATGCGGTACAGACTTTAAATTGACTGTTTGAGGCGTTTTGGATAATTTGTATGAATCCACTTTTTGCTTTACAAATATGGCAAATGAATTAGCAAATATTTTTTTATCTCGCAAAATACATTTTTCATGTAGCCGTTCATAAATATCTGTAGATATAAGATTTGAATCGTCATCATAAATTGATATAAGAGCTTCTTGTTCTTTAAGGGGCAAGTTGTTCCAAATATGTTCATAGTGTTCCTTAAGCTCTTTATTGGACGCTTGTTTGACCCGTGTATAAGCTGCTTCAGATAATGTACCATTGTGAGTCTGCACCTTTTCCACAAAAAGATGAAATGCTGTAATCTGAATAAAAGCAGGGTGAAGACCGGCCCACTGAATCACAAAATCTAGATCACTTTTGTTGAATCTAAAATAGGATTCCGATGCACTCAAAGTAGTTAGTAAGTGTACGGCTTCCGACAGTTTAAAGAAACCTAATTCAAGGGGAGAAAAAATATTAAAGAAGGGTGAAGTCAAAACGGCATCAGCATAAAATGATAAGTCATATAGCTTAATCTGAGAAGCCGTTACATAAATAACATCAGATTGTTCTCCCATTCCGCGAAGCTGGGTAAAGAATGACTCATTTAATTGAGGGCTGGTAGCAAGTTTTTCAAACTCATCAAATAAAAAAACAACGTGATAGTTAACCGGAATCGTGTTTTCCAGCCAATGCTGAAACCCTGAAAATGTATGATTGAGTGGCTCACTCTCTTTTTTCCCAAATAACCATTCCCACCAACGCTTCCGAAAAGACAGGTATGCTGTCTTATCCCCATTTATGACAGAGTTATGTTTATTCAGTTCTCTAGTCGTTTTTTCTTGCAAGAATTGGTAAAAACTTGCTGGGGTTATATCCTCACCTGTTTTATCGTCACTTATTAGTTGGCAATCAATCCTTACGAACAAATAGTTATCTTGCAAGTCAGGATGTCTAACAGATAAATGACATAATTGCCTTAAGAGTGAGCTTTTGCCGATGCGCCGTGAGCCAACAATAGAAACAGATTGTCCAGCACGTATATATTCAAATATTGTTCTGATGTCATCTGTACGACCAAAAAAATCACTTGGGTTGTCAATAATTTTACCTTTATTAACGAATGGATTGCTAGCTAGGTTGCTGGGATGACTAGACATGAATACTTCCTTGTCTTGAATTTGTGAAAAATAGTTGATAAGAACACATTCAATCAAGCGCGTGATATTTCTGTATCCACTGTTGATAGAGTTTCATCGTAAATCGGTAATATCCTGTGCCTTGAACGCCTTGTCTGCGAACAATTTGTCGCTCTGATTCCAATCGCTTCAGGGCTTCGCGGATGGCAACTTGTGAATAGGCGAGGCCAGCCTGAGTTAAATGTTCCTTGATAGTTTCTGATGTTGTCGATTCTGTGTCACGGAGACATGATTTAGCCAACCCACCAAGCACAGCTCTCTCGGTTTGATCCAAAGATTGCCACAAATCTGTCAGGTGATTTGGTAATGTATCTAAAATATGGGCCAGTGCTTGCTGTACATGCTGGATGGTGACACAGCTGCGCTGGTGAACAGCGCAAGCATTCATCAGCCTGTTGCAAATGAGCTGCGTAAAGAAGGGATGGCAGCCCGTACTGGCTAAGATTTCACGCAAGGCTAGCGGGTCATAAACTCGGCTTCCTTTGACAGGTTGGGTAATCAGATGCTCTGCTTCAGCCTGGGTTAGTAAACCGACCTTAATTTGCTGCCCCATATTCAAACGGCTGCTCCACTTCTTGTTTAACTTATCCAATAGCCTGGCACTGGAAAAAATGAAGGTGAGGCGTGGCTGACTTTGCATCAATCCTCGCAGTTGGGTTACAAAGTCAACATCCTGAGCAAGCGTTTTATCCAGACGGTCAAACTCATCTATAGCAATTAACAATAGACTGCTACCAGCAGCTTGCCACACGCGCTCCAGAAAATGCCTTTCAAAGGTCAAAGCCGCATCTTGTTGCCAAAGTTGCTCACCAATTGACTCAATAATATGTTGATCTTGCAAAACAAGTTGAATTTCCTCGGCTAAACGCCGGAAGAAAATATTGGCGTTGAGTTGATCGGGCAGCCTCTGGCAATCAAAGAGTATGTGAATATACTGTTGATTGGTCACAAAGGCTGGTAAGCGTTTCAGGAGGGACGTTTTACCAACGCGACGTTCACCGGTTAGCAGCAGCACGGGCTGCCGGTTCGTATCATCGCTTATTAACTCGTTAATCGTATCTACAATATCCTTGCGGCCAACAAAAGTTTCCTCCCCTATTTCCAGTGGCCGTCCCAGAGCATAAGGATTTTTAACCAAGGTATAAGGCGGTGGAGGGGGGAGAATAGTGATTGATTCCTTAAATGATTGCGTCTGCATTTTGCGGTCACGGTAGCCTATATCGAACTCGACCTTGATGTTTGCTACCTTCTCCAATTTAATATGAAAAAGCATTTCCGTCGTTTTGTGGGGAGCCAGCCAGCGCTGCTCAATCTGTGCTTGCCCTATGATTTGATAATGGACCGACTGACGCAGTTCAACCCGTAACTGGTAGGCATCACCCGGCCCCTGGTTGGTAACGCTGATCCCTATTGTATTTTGGGGGAGCAGCAAGGCTTCTCGATTGCAAAGGCTGATCTCTAGCCTGGCTTCACTGCGCGTACTCACCCGTTCCTGTTCGGCGATGGGCATATACGCAATTGAATCCCAATGTTCAAGCAGCTTATGGAATAGAAACCGCTCTGGGTCTGTTAAATATTGTCTTAACTGACTCTTGAATTGATTGATCGCTTCCAGCATCTTATCGGGTGATTTATGCTGGAACTGTTCCATCATATCTTGCAGCTCTTTTAACTGTTCTAAAATTTCCCTGTGCAAGAAGGCCTGCCGGTTCAAGGTGGCTATCGTTTTGGCTGGTTCTCCCTCCTTAACCAGGTTGATAATGTCGTCAACCGTTTTGGCTTGCATGCCTAGCACCAGAAATTCATAAAGCGGTTCAAATTCAGGACCGCGTCTAACCTGCGGCCATTGATAACGAAAACTAAAAGCGACTGAAAGCGAAGTGGGAAGCTTTTGTAACGACTCTAAAATCTCGTCATCTAGTCGGGGCATCTTATGATTTCTATCGCGTGCCTGACGATAAATATCCCGCAGATCATCCTTTGACATCTGAATGCTGGTTTGCTGTGCTGGCTTTGGTTGGTCGGTAAATTCGCGCATGACAGAGAGGACATCATTGCGAAAAGTGGCTTGCATAATCAAATCTAAAATCAAAAATACATCTACTCCCTTACCGTCTAGCTCTTGAACTGTTTTTTGAAAGGCATCGCTGTCGGGGGAGTAATTTTCTACGTCTGCGTACAGTTTACGTATCTTTGACTCATTAGCGAGAATGTATTGTAAAGGTTTTGCAGCCGGTCCCGCTAACAGAGCTGCATATTGTTGTGTCTCGTGCGTAAAAGGACGGCCTGCAGTAAGTGCCAATAGTCCATTAGGAGGCATTTGTTTATCTTGGATGGGGAAATAAAGGGCATATAGATGAGCGGGTAAATAAACGGCCGAATCCGAATCGAGCAGGCTGCCATCCCCCTTGATGAGTGGTGAGGGTTGCCCTGTTTGCACCAGATGGCTTAGGTGCCCCGCTTCTTTTGGGGTTACTACGGCCGGCCAATGGACTGTTTGACTAAATGGTTGTTCGGCAGTTGCCGCTATCAGCCGCCCTTTGTCTGATAATCGCGGATCATAATTTGAGAGCGAACTGCCCGCCTCCGTTTTTTCGAGCGTCGCCCGCAGAAAATAATGCCGCTTGCCAGATCCCTCTGACTCATCAGCGCGGGTAGCGTAAATGGCTCCCCACGCATAATCAACCCGTGCGTCTAACATGTGCTGCAACTGCTTTCCCAGGGCATTCATGCTGTGGGGCGTGCCTAATGCCTGGGTCGTCTCGCTCAAGGTCTGCAACCGATTTCGGTTTCCCTCAATATTGGGATATGTTCCCGCAAGCATGATAAAAAACAGTAAAAGCAAGGCCAGCACAACAAATACCCAGGATTGTCCCCCAGTAAAAAAGAAGGCTAAAGTAATGGGCATAGGGGCAAGCAGTAGGAGTATCCAAAGATTGAGGCGCGGCAAAAAAGTTTCATTGGCCGGCCGCAGCAGGTGCCGAATGGTGTAATCATAAGGAGCCATGATGATCGGCGACAGGATGGCATAGGCAATCGCATAAACAAGCACATTGACTGGCAAAGCAGGGAGCCGTATGTTGTTCAAAATGGTCTGCCCCCATTCCCAATGTGTGGCTTGGAGATAAATAAGACTTGACAGTAAGGCAACAACAGCGTGCTGGGCGGCGTAAAAGAAAACTCGCTGTATAGCGTAGGGCGAGGGAATCACTGGCTGTTGTCGTTGGTGCAGCGGTTCACTCAGCAATGCCCCTATGACAGGGATCAGTGCCGCCAACCAGGTGTGAACGTCTGGGCGGTTGACATATTTTTCTGGTAACAGCAGAAATATGAGGATAACCAAGAAACCCAGTGAGATTTGAGTATCCTGAAAAACCAGTGGTCGGCTGTCGCTCAAAATAAACAGCCCCAGAGCCGCTGCTGCTGAACCCAGGGTATAGACAGTCCATTGGCCTGTTGGCCCCAAAAGGCGGCCTGCCAGGTAGATAGCTGCCGCTACACCAATAATAATCACCAATAAGGGGTAAAAACGGAGCAACCTGTTTGCTAAAGGAAGGCTTGCATCTGCTTGCTCAATCCCATCCAAATTCAAATAAGGCAGTTGGCGCAGACTTTGTGCCAATGGTTTACCATAAATGTCCTCATCCATTTCTAAGCGATTATGCCAGGCAGCCACAAGCTGCCATCCCAGCCACTGCAAGCGGTAAGGTTCCTGCGCCTTATAAGCCTCTGTAATTTTTTGCAGGGTTTCAGGATCAGGTTGGAGCAAGGGCGGCTCAACCTTTGCCAACTGCTTTTCCAGCAATTCTTGACTGCCTTCTGGCGACAGGGAGCCAAGGGGCAGCAGGGCAAACACATTGGCAAAAGGAGAGCCATTGGTTCCATTGCCTGTAAACTGGGTTCGCTCCAATTCAGCCAAATTACCTTCTGAAGCAACCAGATACGACAAGCTGGAAGCATGTTCTTGATCTAGGGCGCGTAAATTTAGCAAAAAAGTATGGGTAATATACGGATTGCAGGAGAGGGCATCAAAATTATCCAGAATCAATATTGTGCGTAAGCCCTGATCCTCGTGCTCTTGAATACCGCGCCGTAAACCAGTGAATGAGTTCCCATATGTTATTGATTTGCTTGTGACTTGCTTTACCCGTTGGTTAATTTGCTGCCCAAGATAGCGGAAACATTGAGTGAGGTCTTTGTTTTCAAGGTCGGTACAATTAATGTAAACACCTACAAAATTGGCTGGATCAAAACCGTTTTCTGCCAACACCACAGAACTAGAAACATATTTGAGCAGTGAGGTTTTGCCGATCTTGGCAGGGCCTTGGATGGCAACAGATTGCCCAACACGCATGAAATCTATCAGGCTGCGAACTTCTTGCTCACGACCAAAAAATGAGTCTTGCTCATAAACCGGTTCCCGGAAATTAAAGGGATTGTTTTTAGGTTCTTGTTTCCAAAACATCTTTATTCACCCGCATCATTAAGGTGCTGCGAAAACAGTAGGGGAACTAAAAATAGGCAAAGCACTATTGCTCTGATTAGTAGCCCAAAAGGTGACATCGTTACCCGACTCTGTAAAGACAAGTTGGGTGAAATCAACAGCCCAACTGCTGTTTGTTTCCCCATTGCTCGGGATGATAGATGAGCTAAGGCAAACAGCATCACCAGAAATATTATTTAGAATAGACAGCTCTTGCTCTGGCGTACGCAGCAGTATGGCACCACTGCTGTAGTCAAAATCGCAGTTGTTTTGGCTAAAGGAAGTGACAGTTGCATCCAGGAACGGGTATAGCCCTGGTCGCTTGCTGTCGGTTAGCGTAAATGTCCAGGAAAAGGCCAAGGTTCGGCTGCCCGGCAGGGGAATATTGCTGTCCGGCTGCGTGCTGAGGACGGCATTATAAATATTGCCGTCGTTGCCGCTTTGGGCCACCACGGCTAGCTTAAACAGACGCCGGTTCCCCACTAACTCGGCTTCGGCGGGGGTAAAGGGGCCAAAGGTTAGCCAGGCCTGATCCAGATTTGTATCTTCACCAACGGTAGCCGTGTCTAGCTGGGTGCCGGATTGGATGCCAGCGATGGGGGGCTGCGCCATTTGTGCGGCGGGATTGGTATAGGCACCGGCACCGCCATACACACTGTATTGGACGGTGGTGTCAAAGGTAGGTATGGAGGAAATAGCTCTGTCTAAGGCTCCGCCAGTATCGGGATCGAAAACCCGAATGTAGAGAGGAGTGGTAACGGTGTTAGGTATATCGAAAAAGATAAGCTGCACATGGTCGTTGTCTCCGGCTGACAAATTGTTGTCGGGACCAAAGAGAACTAGGAATGAGGATTCCAGGGTCGTGTTTGGATCATCGGTCTCCAGCACGGTAAAGGCATTGAGCAGCGTGTCACTTTGTAAATCAGGGTTGGTCACGGTTAGATTGTAAACGCCCGTTGGCATGGAAATGGGGATGGTGCCATCAATCGTGGTGGCCGTCAGTTGCGTGATGTTGCCCGGCAGTGAGCCTAAACGAGCCGTCGCTCCCGCAAGGAAGTTGCGGCCGTTGATCCTGATAGAGAACGAGGCGCTGCTGTCCATCCGGGTCATCTGGTTGGGCGTGATACTCATTACAATGGGAGCCACCGACGATGTGGGGGTGGGTGTTGGAGTAGGCGTGAATGTGCTGGTCGCTGGGGTAGGCGTGAACGTGCTGGTGGTTGGCGTAACTGGAGTGGGGGTGAATGTACTGGTGACGACCGTTGCCGGTGTTGGGGTAGCCGTGTTTGTGGCTGGTGTACTGATCGTTGGCGTTGGGGTAAACCTCGTAGGTGTAGACGTAAAGGTGGGCGTAGGCGTATTCGTGATTGGCGTGCTAGATGCAGGAGTAGACGTACTCGTTGCTGATGCGGATGGGGTTGGTGTGGGCGTGCTTGTCGCCGTTGGGCTGAGGGTGAACGTACCGGTTGGCGTTGCTGATGCGGTGGTCGTTGGCGTTGGGGATGCCGTTGTCGTGGGTGTTGGTGTGGCCGTTAGCGTTGTTGTGATTGTAGAAACGTCTGTTGGTATTGGTACAACGGCCGTTAAACGATTAGTATCCAAAGTCGGTGGCGAAGGGATTATTGGTTCCAACGTTTGACACGTTTTCTGGCAAAGCTGACGTGCAGTTGCTTCCAGCGCCGCTTTTGTTTCCAGCAGCACAATTCGAGTTTCTTGAATAGCCACCACATACTCAAGCTCTTCAACTTGAAATGCCTGGAGAATGGCGATGATGAGCATGAGGTTGAAAGTTGACAGCAGCAAATAGAAACGAAGCCGAGGGGATCGTTGTAGCCATTGCTTTAGGCTTCGCCAGGTGTTGCGTAAAGGTGCAAGCATAGCACTCGGTGCTGTTGCTGCTTTGTTACAAAACGGCCTTTTTATGCAGGCTTCAAAACAAACAATCAGGCAGCATCAGCAAATTGAACAGTGCTCCTCCTAGTATGCAGTTGTTCCGTTACGCAGTTGCTTAAAAAGAAGAAAATTCGACCACTACCAGCACCAAAAATCAACACGACCAGTTCTAACCAATGAAACATATAATGGGAGCAATGAAAAGCACTTGTTCTAACTTTGGTCTCTCACCCGTAGTTTACTCCGCCCCAAACAAAAAGCAAATCCATAGGCAGAGTTTTGGAAAACAGCCAGCAACACCAATGACACATCTGCCCCCCCATTGAATTTTGCTATCGTAAACGGCCGTTAACGCGACAAAACCACAACTTTATCCGGCATCGCCACAATGGCCTGCGTGGCAAGGCCGAGGAAGAGGCCGTGTTCGACAACACCGGGCTTAGTGACAACGGCTTGGGCAAAGGCGGCAGGATTGTCGAGGGGGGTAATGTAGCAGTCGAGGATGATGTTGTTTTCGTCGGTAATGAAGGAGCCTATACCGCCTTTGATGGTTCGCCGCACCACCCGCGCCCCCAGCGATTCAAGGAAGAGGGTTAACGGCCGTTCCGCAAACCCCACCACCTCCACCGGAATCGGTGCCCGGCTGCCCAGCTTCTCCACCAGTTTGGTGTGGTCGGCAATGATGATGTTGCGTTTGGAGGCAGCGGCCACAATCTTTTCCCGCAGCAGTGCCCCACCCAGCCCCTTGGTCAGGTCAAGGTTGGGGGCAATTTCGTCGGCTCCGTCAATCGTCAGGTCAATGATGGGGTGGTCGGTGAGGGTGGTGAGGGGAATGGCGCATTCCCGCGCCAGGGCGGCCGTGGCTTCGGAAGTGGGGATGGCGATGATGTGGGATAAACGGCCGTTCCCCAACAACTTTCCCAACGCCCGCACCGCATAAACGGCCGTACTCCCCGTTCCCAACCCCACCACCATCCCCGACTCAATGAGTTCTACGGCAGTCTCCGCCGCCTGTTTTTTCAAATCTTCAAGCGTAGTCATATCCATTTACAAGGCAAGCTGCGCCACATCAATAAAAATGCGATGGACAGCTTGGCGTAGCAGGTGTTCTTGCAGTCCTAAGTAGGCTTCCACTTTCGCAATAGCTACTTCCCATTCGCCCTTTGTTTTTGGCCCATTCATCTCCTCATCACCCACAAAATAGATAAACAGCAAACGGGCGGGTAATCCATTGGCTTCACGCAACAGCCACAGATGGGCAAGCCGATTAGCATATTGATAGTACGTCTGGCTCCAATCCGATCTGGTAGAAACACCTAATGCGCTTTGAACTTCCTGCAATGACTGCTGGATTTTTGCCGCTGATCTTGAGCCTGCCTTTGAGTAGCTTTTGAGTTCACCAATATGCGATTTCGCTTCAACTAACAACAAACGGCCGTTTTCCGTCTTGCCCAGCCCATCCCACTGAGGGCCTCGCGGCGGCCAAAAAGTTGTTAACGGCCGTTTTGTCAGCTTAACCCCCAATCGCGCTAAAACGCGCTCATCTCGATACTCCGCATAACCATCATTAGCCAGCGGTGATAGCCAATTGACAGCTTCAGTTGGGGCAACCACACCAGCTATAACGAGCTGATTATCAAGGAGATACGGCTTCTCGTTTACCAACCGTTGCAACCATTTCTGGCTCCCCTTGCGCCCCATTTTCGCCTCATATCGCGCCATGTTTTAGCCTCGCGTTTCCGTCGCCTGCCAGGCCCGCAGCACCTCTGCCACGCTGGTCGCTTTGGCAATACAACCACGTGGCGTAAACGGCGGGTCGCCGTCAAAAATTTCGCTAATGCTGCCCACGCCGTGATCCGTCAGATGGTGCGCCATTGAGGTGAGATAGGTGCGAGCCTGCTCCAAATCCTGATACACGCGAATGTAAGCACTGATAAACGGCCCCAGCAGCCAGCTCCAGACCGTCCCCTGATGATACGCCTCATCCCGTTCCGCTTGGTTGCCCTGGTAATGCCCGGCGTAATCCTTGTCGTCGGGTGACAGCGTGCGCAGGCCATGGGAGGAAAGCAGATGGCGGGCGCACGCATCCACCACCGACCGCTGTTGTTCGGGCGTAAGCGGACTGTGTGGCAGCGAAACGGCCAGCAGTTGGTTGGGGCGTAAACGGCCGTCATTTCGCGCCAACACATCGGGGGTGTCCACCACATCGTAACAATAACCCAGTGGTTCATTCCAAAAGTGCTGAAAACCCTGCGCCACGCGGCGACTCAGTTGCAGATAGGGGGTTGCATCTTCACCAAGCTGCTGGGCAAAATCGGCCATGATGCCCAGGGCATTGTACCAAAGCGCGTTGACCTCAATGGGTTTGCCAATGCGCGGCGTGACCACCCGGTCATCAATTTTGATGTCCATCCAGGTCAGGCGATGCCCCGTCTCGCCAGCATAAATCAACCCATCGGCGGCATCCATACGAATGCCAAAGCGGGTGCCACGCTGATACCAGCTAATGATGTCGGCCAAAACAGGGTAGAGCTGGCGCAGCAAGGTTTCGTCGCTGGTGGCAGCGTAATAGGCGCGAACGGCTTCGATGTACCACAGGGAGGCATCTACGCTGTTGTATTCAATGGTTTCCTGGGTAGCATCGGGAAAATGGTTGGGCAACATGCCCTGGTTGAGGAAGTGGGTATAGGTTCGCAGGATGGCAGCGGCGATGTCGGTGCGCCCGGTAGCAAGGGTTAGGCCGGGCAGGGCGATCATGGTGTCGCGGCTCCAGTCGCTTGACCAGTGATAGCCAGCGATGATAGAACGGCCGTTTTCCTCTCCTTCCACCGGCTTTTGCACCAAAAACTGATCCGCCGCCAGCACCAACTGCCCAATTGGCTCTGGCATCGCCCACAAATGCGCTTTTCGCACCTGGTTTAGCAGTTCCTGTTCATAGCCGCGCCGCCGGGCAAACGCTGCCTCGCCGTCAATATCGGCCGTTGGCTCGGTGCTGGCAACCAGCGTCAGCCATTCGCCCGGCCGCAAGATGGTGCGAATTTGCGCCGCGTAAATGTGGTCTTCCTCGATGTCGTTTTGTCCGCGTTCCTCTTCTTTGCTCAACAGAAAATCTTCATACCAATCAAACTGCGGCAAAATATCGGCACGGTCGCTCAGCAAATAAAATGGTGTGGCCCCCTCGAACATGGTCAGGCCAATGCCGTTAGCAACATCGCTGACTTCGGGATACCAATCATTGTAGATGGTAGTGCTGTGGTAGTCGCGGTAGTTGATAAACGCCTTGGCCTCAAAGCTAAGAGGGCCGGTAGCGCGGGTCAGGCGGTACTGAATGTATGTGGTGTTGGCTCCCTGCTCCATCCAAATACGTTTTTCCAGCAGGGCGTTGGCGATGCCAAAGGTCCAAACGGGGATGGTGCCTTCCAGGTGAAAACGGTTGATGTGATGGTGGCCGTTGGCTTCCACCGTGCCGTTTGACCAGCGATTGAGGTGGAGGGGATAATAACGGCCGTTTTCCGGGTAAATCCCATCATATTCCACCGTTTCATCAACCTTCGCCAGCAGCAGCGTCCGCCCCAGCGGTGGCTTCAGCGCCGCCATCAGTAAACCGTGATACCGTCGCGTCAACAGCCCTGCCACGGTGCCAGAAGCATAGCCACCCAGCCCATTTGTTACCAGCCACTCACGCGACTCGGCTAGTGGCAAGTGGCCGCAAACTTCACGGCCAAAATCAATCATCATAGACCATTGGTCTCCTTCATACAAAAATCGTAACTATACCGTCAACGGTCACAAACCAACATTTTGCCTATTAGTTGCAAGTGGCAAGTAACAGGTGGCAAGTCTCGTTTGCCGACAAAACTTGCCACTTACCACTTGTTACTTGCACCTGAAGCAATGTAACTTTATGACCATGCTCAGTATATAAGTATTAACAGCTTTTTGAAACAGCGTCCAGCAGGAACAACAAACACTCAACTTGAACCTCAACAACGTAAGCAGAACTGTAAGCCGTGGTGCCAATACTGTGGGGTGTTGTGTGTACCACCCGAACGCGGGCTTTCCCTGTGTGACGACATCAGTAAGGTTGTGGTTTTTTCATGAATACCAAGTCAATGCGCCTCTCTTTTCTCCTCATTTGTGCCCTTCTTTGGGGCAGCCTAAGCCAATTTGTAGCTCCCGTTGCGGCTGACCCGCTTTCTCAGCTAACTTGTAGCACCATCACCCCCATTACCATGTCAATTGGTGATCATGGGACGGGTGAGAAGCCACAGTCAAAAACGTGGACATATGGTGGCGAGTGGTGGGCGGTCTTCCCCGTCAGCTCGGGGACATGGCTTTGGAAGCTCGATCAAGCGACATCGCCTTCTTGGACACAGGTGCTGAAGCTTTCGGACAATACCAACACCCATGCGGATGCTAAAGTAGAGGGGGCGGTTGTCCACGTGCTGCTGTATGATGTTACCAATACGGAACTGGTTTCGGTGGAATACAGCGGCGGCACGTACCAACTGTGGAGCCAGCGCACAACACCATCGGCCCTTTCCCTCAGTGGCAGTGAAACGGCAACCATTGATATTGACTCAACAGGGCGGATGTGGCTTACGACCGAAACGAGCAACAGTATTATTGCTTATTACAACGATGCCCCCTACAACACGGCCGGCTGGAACGGCCCCATCACCATTTCTACCTTCAACATCACCAGCGATGATATTAGCGTGGTGACGGCACTGCCCGGCAACAAAATTGGCGTTTTGTGGTCAAACCAGGGGACAGAGCAATTTCTCTTCCGGGTGCATAACGACAGCGATGATGCTACGACGTGGCAGGATGTGGAGGAAGCGGCGGCCAACAACCAAATTGCCGACGACCATATGAACGTGGCCGTTGCCAGCGATGGTACGCTGTATGCGGCGGTTAAAACCACCGGGGCGGGGCAGATGAAGATGCTGGTGCGGCGACCCAACGGCAGTTGGGATGCCAATTATGATGTGGATACGTCGCAGGGAACGCGCCCCATTGTGCAGCTTAATGAAACGGCTGGCG
>JAGQGA010000010.1:23057-26147 GCA_020432595.1 Anaerolineales bacterium
GTCGTTTTCTTTGACCGCTCGGACGACACCATTCATGGGGAGTTTTGTAAGGCAGACGAACCGGCACCTAGTGCTGACTTGGGTGTAGAAAAGACGGGCACGGCAGGGCCAATTGATGTAGGAGAAACGATTAACTACACGGTGACGGTGACAAATGATGGGCCAGAAACGGCCGTTAATACCACCATCACCGACACCCTCCCCGAAGGCGTGGGCTTTGTTTCCGCCGCCTCCGACAACGGCGGCAGTTGCAGTGAAAATAGCGGCATCATTAGCTGCGCCCTGGGCGACCTGGCCGACCAGGACGTGGTGGAAATTGCCATTGTAGGCACCGCCAACGCCCCCGGCACCCTCACCAACAGCGTCAGCGTTAGCGGCAATGTCAGCGACAGCAACAGTAGCAACAACAGCGACACACACGATACAGTGGTAGAAGGAACGCTCACCAACCTGACCGTCAACCCCGTTGACGATGCCCACGTCAAATCTGATAGCCCAACCAATAATTACGGCTCCCTCGATTCGCTTCGGCTGCGCGAAACATCTGACCCCCGCTATCACAGCTACCTGAAATTCGAGGTGGCTGGGCTGGTTGGCACGGTGCAAAGTGCCACCCTGCGCCTGTATGTGACCGATGCCAGCGACGACGGCGGTTCCGTTTATGCGGTTTCCAATGACTATGCCGACAACAGTGCGGCGTGGGTTGAAAGCGGGTTAACGTGGAACAATGCGCCCACGTTACCAGCCACGCCCTTGGATGCGGTGGGTTCGACGACGGTGGGGCAGTGGGCGGAATGGGATGTGACAACGGCCGTTTCTGGCAACGGCACCTTCAGCTTTGGTCTTAGCAGCAGCAGCAGCAACAGCGGCATCTACACTTCCTCCGAAGGCAGCAACCCGCCCCAATTGGTCATTGTGTCCAGCGGGGCAGAGGCCGCAGCCACCATTGACATCAATCCCACCAGTCTGAGCGGCGGTCAGCAGCCAGACACGCAATCTAGCCAAACGTTGACGGTGGGCAATACCGGCAGCAGCGATTTGAACTGGTCGCTGTTTGAAGACAGCGCAACCGCGTGCGATACTTCTTCCGACATTTCCTGGATCACCCTTTCAGCGGCTAATGGCACCGTTGCCGCTGCTGATAGCGACACCGTGGATGTGACATTTGACAGCAGCGGCATGGCCGATGGCAGCTACAGTGCCAATTTGTGCATAGAGAGCAACGATGCCGACAACCCCGCCGTATCTGTGCCGCTTACGCTTGATGTCTGTTCACCAGCAACGGCCGTTTCCATCACCAACATCACCACCAGCGGCACCACCCAAACCATTCAGTGGAGCGGCAGCGCCACCGACTCCTTCCAACTGCGCTGGGGCGAAGATGACCCCAACTTCACCGCCAGCGGCGAATGCACCCTGGCCAATAACTGCGCCGTGATTGACAAAGCCGAGAGCAGCTACAGCCACACAACCAACAGCGGCAGCTTCTACAGCTACACTCTGGTGGCAGTTAATAGCTGTGGCCCCAATGTCGTGGCCTCGGCAGATTCCAACCACACGGCACAATTTACCTTTGCTATTCAGCCGGGAAATTAAACAAAAAAACGGGGTACCTGCTGCGGCAGGTACCCCGTTTTACTTTTTTCGTTTGGTTTTGTTGGTTAGAAGGCAGGTGCGGCGTAAATAACGGCCGTTTCCCCCACCAATGTTGCCCATGCTTGTTCCAAAAGCCACCTAGTTTGCGTCACTCTTCCACTACCCGCATGGTTATTATAATAGTCAACAGCTTGGCGTAAATAGGCCAACGCCTCATACGTTGCTAGACCCTCAACCGTTTCAATGCCTCGCGTTTCTAAATAGGCAGTCAGGAACTGGTCGCCGAGCATGGTTCCGCGTGCGCCAAGCCGAACGCGCAGGGCTACGCGGAAGTTGGCTAAATCGAGTGCGGCGTGGGACAGACACAGGCCATCAAAATCAATGAGGAAGGTTTGCCCGCGCTGCCAATAGATGTGGGAGAGGTTGAGATCGTTATGAACGGTGGAGAGGGGGGAGTCAGTGGGAAGAACGGCCGTTAACAGCTCCGTCACCACCCCATCCAGCAATGGCTGCAGCTCCGGCGTTGCCAACCCCATCTTGGTGATCGCGGGCTGGCAATACTTCTCCAAATGCTCCGCCATTTCCTCGCGTCCCGTTAACCCCGGCACAAACGTCTCATGCAGCACCGCCAGCGTATGACCGGCCGACACAATGGCCGCCGTAAACGTGCTGTCTACCACCAAATGATCTAATGGTTCGCCCACAACTTCTTGCTGCAAAATAATGCCCAGGCTGGGAACATAATGCAGCGGTTGCGCCATTAGCGCCTGCCCCCGATTGCGCCGCCGCGCATCCCAAAGCTGGCGCATCTGCTGGAAAATGTGCTGCCCCCGGTTTTCCCGGTACAGCTTGCCAATCACCTTAGCCTGCTGCCCCGTTTGCGAGTCGCGCAAATAGTAAGCAATCACACACCGGTTGCCCGGTGCGTACTTCAAAAGCTCATGCTCAACCGAAAGCGAGCCAACAAATTGCAGCGCATTTAAAAAAGCGCGGTCGGCATTTAGCACCTGTTCCATCAACAAATCATTGAGGGCAATATAAAGTGCCGGAAGTTTGTAATCAGCTAAAGGGGCGGTTGTAATGGTATTAATCATCAGTTGCTCTCCTGCGTCTGGTCTAAACGACGAACTGCTTGATTGACCAGTTCCTCCATAGCCCAACATGGGTACCATGCGTGTGAAAGGAAGATTGCTTGGAGCAAAAGCAAGGGCGCACAAGTTGCCCTGCTTGGGGGACAATGACTTTATTTACGTTGGCTCCCATCGTTGCATTCATGGCGGTTTCCCCTATTAACAACACATTGACCAATATTTTTGGCTATCGAACAACTCTATTGGCATCTTGGCATCGTCCCGTGGCTATGGTACAGTGAACATGGCACAGTGCCATGATGCAGCAATCTATGGCTTGGCGGTGATGAACAACACGGAGACAAAAGCCAGACGCTCAATTGCTGAAAGCTTTGTTGTGTAATGACACCCCCATCATGACGGA
>JAGQGA010001099.1 GCA_020432595.1 Anaerolineales bacterium
CAACATGGCGCGGGGGCGGGTGGTGGATGAGGCGGCGTTGGTGTGGGCGTTGAGTAACGGCCGTTTAGCCGCCGCCGGTCTCGATTGCACCTGGGATGAACCGCTCCCCACCGATTCGCCGCTGTGGGCGATGGAAAACGTCATCATCACCCCCCACACCGGCGGCGAAACCCGCCGCTATGAAGAGCGTGTCATCGCTATCCTCTGCGAAAACCTCAACCGCCTCTGGCGCGGCGAGGAGATTTTGATCAACCAGGTGGTTTAGACACAGAAGCAATAGGACGCGGACGAACACGGACGAACGCGGATTGAAAATTCGTCCGCGTTTGTCTGCGTTTGTCCGCGTCCTATCATATCAAATCTTCACCAGCATTTTGCCCATGTTCTCCCCCTGAAACAGCCCCATAAACGCTTCGGGTGCGTTTTCCAGCCCTTCGACAACGGTTTCGTGCCATTTGATTTGGCCGGAAGCAACCCACGGCCCCATGTCGCTGTAAAACTGCATTGCCTGCCCCATGTAATCGCTGACAATAAACCCCTTCAGCAGCAGCCGCTTGCCGATGATGACCGACAAATTGGTGGGGCCGGGTGGGGGAGTGGTATCGTTGTATTGGGAGATCATGCC
>JAGQGA010001100.1 GCA_020432595.1 Anaerolineales bacterium
CACCGGGGCAAGATGATCGCGGCGCTGGCGCTGGTCATCCTCACCTCCGCCATCTCCTTGGCCGTGCCCTTTCTCATCGGCCGCGCCATCGACAAGCACATCGCCGTGGGCGACCTGCCCGGCCTCACGCGCATTTCGCTGCTCATCGCGGCGCTCTATCTCGCCCTGGCCGCGGCCACCGCGGGGCAGACGTACCTGCTCTCGTGGACCGGCCAGCGCGTGCTCGCGTCCATGCGCGAAGGGCTCTTCCGCCATCTGCAGGATCTGCCCGTGGGCTATCACGACACCCACATCATCGGCGTGACCGTCTCGCGCGTCATCAACGACGTGGCCGCCATCAACGAACTGCTCTCCCAGGGGCTCATCACCCTCATCGGCGACATGCTCGTGCTGGGCGGCATCATCGTGGTCATGTTCACCATGAGCCCGCGGCTGGCGCTCTATACCTTCACCGTGCTGCCCATCATGCTGCTGGCCACGTGGCTCTTCGCGCGGCTGGCCAAGAGCGCCTTCCGCCGCACCCGGCGCACCATCGCCGCGCTGGTCGGGCGGCTGGCCGAGGACATCACCGGCATGCGCGTGATCCAGGCGTTCAGCCAGGAGCGCGCCGCCCGCGCCCGCTTCG
>JAGQGA010001101.1 GCA_020432595.1 Anaerolineales bacterium
CGTTGGCTCCCATGAGGGATTTGGACGAGAGCTTAAAGCCGGACAAGAAACATCGTTTAGCGGTCAGAACGGCCGTTGGCTCCCATGAGGGATTTGGACCAAGCTTGACCGTCGAGCCAGGTAGAGAAACTACCGGTCAGAACGGCCGTTGGCTCCCATGAGGGATTTGGACATACTCTTACTCAAACGGGTAGCTACCGGGGCAATTGCTTACGTCAGAACGGCCGTTGGCTCCCATGAGGGATTTGGACACATTCTCAGGATTTAACTGAGGTGTTCCTAGGATCGTCAGAACGGCCGTTGGCTCCCATGAGGGATTTGGACGCTAGTTGGCGGTCCGGTTGGCGTGGGGGTTGGTGTTGTCAGAACGGCCGTTGGCTCCCATGAGGGATTTGGACAAAAATGGATTGGTCTTCTAATCACTTTGCGTACACGTCAGAACGGCCGTTGGCTCCCATGAGGGATTTGGACTTTGTCGAAATCAAACATTTGGGCATTAATTGCTACGGTCAGAACGGCCGTTGGCTCCCATGAGGGATTTGGACAAACCTTCAAACCAAAACTTTTACAAACTTAAATTCCGTCAGAACGGCCGTTGGCTCCCATGAGGGATTTGGACTCGTGG
>JAGQGA010001102.1 GCA_020432595.1 Anaerolineales bacterium
CTGGTGTATGTGAGTGGAAACGGCCGTTATCGCGCCACCTCCCTCCTGCCCCCCGTCCACGTTGCCCTCATTAACCGCAGCCAAATTGTCCCCAATTTGGAAAGCTGGGTTGAGAGCCAATACGGCAACGATTTGCAAGCATTTCAGCACGCCAGCAACGTTGTCCTCATCTCCGGTGCCAGCCGCACTGCCGACATCGCCCTGGAACTCATTTTGGGGATGCACGGGCCGGGGGAGATGCACATCCTTATTTTGCCGGATGTGTAAGTGTGGGGGCATTTGCCCATGACGAATGAAGAAAATAGGACGCAGATTTACCTGATTTTCCTGATCACTAGGCTGTTGTCTAACGATATATCAGGTTAATCAGGCTGATCTGCGTCCTATTCTTAGGAAAGAGATTATGAATTTTAACCTGACCGACGAACAGCAAGCATTTCGTGACGTGGTTCACAAATTTATGGCCGAGGAGATGGCTCCTACGGCGAAAGAGACGGACGAAACGGCCGTTTTTAACTGGCCTGTCGTCAAAAAAATGGGGCCGCTGGGGCTGCTGGGCATGGAAGTGCCGGAGGAATATGGCGGCGCGGGCATGGACAGCGTTATGGCGACGATTGCCATTGA
>JAGQGA010001103.1 GCA_020432595.1 Anaerolineales bacterium
TTAGCTTGGGGGCAAACTAACGTGTTTTTTTTTAATTTTTTACAGGAAATTTTTGGCCGCCTTTACAGGGGAAAGCTTATTGTCTTCTTGAAAATGGTGCGGGTTCTCTGCGGCTGCCCTCCGACCTAGGGTGTCGTTGCTGTGGTTCTGGTAGATACAATTTGGATGACGTCAGAATGGAAACGCGGATGACGCGAATGCGGCCGGATTGAAACGGATTTTTTAATCCGTGCCTTTGTCTCGAACTGCGTTCCGCATTGCCATTTCTTGTTTGGGGATTTTTGCCCAACCCCTCGAAAAGTGTCAATCCAGAGTGGGGGTTTTTGCCCAACCCCTCGAAAAGTGTCAATCCAACGGATCAGGCAGTGAAATCGGATACCGCCCTAGCCTCTCAACAAGTTCATTAATGTTAGGTGTCGGCTGAGATTCAAGGAAAGTATAGCGACCTTGAAAGTTAACATGCTGCCATGCAATTGGTGACACACGTGCCAGCCGTTCAATTTGAATAGCATCGCCATTCAATTGCTTCACTTCCAGCAGCCTGGATAAGATAACCGCATTGTAGTAGATGATGCAGTTGGTGAGCAGGCGACTACATTCACCCCAGATCTGCTGGTCTCCCTC
>JAGQGA010001104.1 GCA_020432595.1 Anaerolineales bacterium
GATTTACCATCATTAAAACCAACAATACAATATGAGGGATCAACATGATAGCCAATGGTGAAATTTTACAACTGTGCAATAGAGGAACGCATCAAATAGCAAAAGTCGCTGTGAAGCGGGGCAATATTTATGAAATGGTCAATGTGGAATTGACTGGACACGAATATGAAACGATGTCCAATGGCACAATGCCAGCCAACGAACGGGGCGAGATTGTAGCAAGGGCATTGACAATGAATGTTTAATCGTTTAAGATTTTAGAGACATACGGAACATCCTCTTTTGTTTTTCCCCTCCCAATACTGGCACGAGAGAAACGCGACTGGAACGGCAAAACCGCTATCATCCCGATAGCGGTTTTTGCTTTGTGTTGACTAAAAATTCCTGACCTGTTAATATGTAAACTAAATATAAACCAGCATTACAGAGAACTGATGCCTCTCCCAATTTCGGGAGGGGCTTTTTTTGTTTCTATGACACTCATTCAATTTCAGCAAAACGCCACAGTTAGCGGCGCAGATGTCAGAACCGAACAGCTAGATGGTAAAGAATGGCTGGTAGCTCCCGCCGTTGTTATTGTGGCTGGGGTGCTAAATGGTTTGCTAGTCCCCGCCGATGAA
>JAGQGA010001105.1 GCA_020432595.1 Anaerolineales bacterium
GTCGTCGAGGTCGTTGCGGTCGGTGATGACGACGACGGTGGGGTTGTTGAGGGTCAGGACGATTTTGCCGGTGTAGAAGACCATCGAGAGCGATTTGCCGCTGCCCTGGGTGTGCCAGACGACGCCCGCTTTGCGGTCGCCTGGGGGCTGGTTTTGCACGGTGGGCAGGTTGTAGGCGGCCGGGTCTTCTTGGATGAGGCCAGAATTGACAAATCTTGCAGATTTGTCAATTCTCAGGTCGCCCACCGCCCGCAGCGTGGATTCGACGGCCTTGTTGACGGCGTAGTATTGGTGGTAGGCGGCGATCTTTTTGACGGTTTGGAGATTTGTCAAATCGCCAAGATTTGACAAATCTTTCGCAAAGACGGTGAAGTGGCGGATGAGGTCGAGCAGGGTGCGCGGGTTGAGCAGGCCGCGAATGAGCGTTTCGATTTGCGGGATTTGCGGCGCGGCTTCGGTCAGGCCATCGGCCGTTTTCCAGGCCAGGAAGCGGCTGTAGGCGGCGGAGAGGGAACCGGCGCGGGCGTCCAGGCCATCGGAGATGACCAGCAGGCCGTTGTAGGTGAACAGGCTGGGGATGGTGAGTTTGTAGGTTTGCAGTTGCTTGAAGGCCGCATGAATG
>JAGQGA010001106.1 GCA_020432595.1 Anaerolineales bacterium
TGCGCTAATCTTGCTTGTGCTAATCTTGAACGGGCATTGGTAACATCGCAACAGTTGGATTTGGCATGGTGTCTGACTGGAGCCGTTATGCCGGATGGAACTAAGCTGAGAGATTCGGGAGAGGAAATAACAGGGGTTGACTGGGATAGAGAAATTAACCTTACTGGCCCTACGTTTGAGGAATGGGCAGCGTTGCAAGAGATAGTGACTAGTGATGGTGAAGAAGAATAGCCCAACGGCCGTTTGTTACTTGCATTTTAACCTTATCGAAGTATCATGCTTATAGGTTTGTGCAGGTAGGCATGATGGGCATCCTCCCCCCAAAACTGGCACGAGAGAAACGCGACTGGAACGACCTGGGCAAACTTAGGGAAAATCACCCTCGCCCTGAATGCCTTAAAAGATTTTCTTGACTATGCTCCCTTCGGGGAGCTTTTTTTATTTTCGGGGGTAGAACATATGGGAGGGGAAACGGCCGTTTGTGGACATTGCCATGAGGAAAAATTGCCGCTTTTGCCGCTTTTTGGTCATTTTTCGGGGGTGGCGTTAACGGCCGTTTTTGGCCTTCTTTACTTCATAGTGATATGCTGAGGAGACTTATCATCATTCAATGGAGTGAAAG
>JAGQGA010001107.1 GCA_020432595.1 Anaerolineales bacterium
GGCATTTTGGCCGCGCCCCAACGTAGATTCCGCCGTCGTTCGCATTGACCTAGACCAACAGCAACCTGTTGCCGAAAAGCCATTCTTCCGCGTTGCCAAAGCTGGGTTTAGCCAAAAGCGCAAGCAGCTCAAAAACAATTTGCGCCAGCTTGGGCTGACACCCACCGACCTCGAAACCATACTGGAAACAGCCAATATAGACGGCCGCCGCCGCGCCGAAACGCTCACCGTCGCTGAATGGCAGCAACTCACCGCCGCCTGGCTTGCTTCCCTGAAGGATTAGCGGCAAGAAGTTTCACGCAAAGGCACAAAGACGTGAAGAGCTAAATCTTTGCGTCTTTGCGCCTTTGCGTGAGCTAAAGTTTGCAACATGATGAAAATTGATGCCCATGTCCACTACACCCCGCCCAGCCTGCGGGCACGGCTGGATACGCTGGCCGACAGTGAGCCATATTGGCATTTGCTGCTGAACCCGCCAAACGGCCGTTCCATTCAGGGCTGGGTCACGGCCGAAACGATGCTGCGCGACATGGATGAAGCTGGGTTAGAGCGCGTGGTGTTGGTGGGTGAATATTTTCGCCAGCATAACAACTGCGTCCAGCGCAACAACCAGGCCATTGAA
>JAGQGA010001108.1 GCA_020432595.1 Anaerolineales bacterium
TCGGGTCCACGCAAATGGATGGCCCCCCAGGCTGCGGCACCCCCGGGGAGAGCTGGATAAGAACACCGGCAACGTGGCGCAGGTGCGGCCATATCACCCTGGCCGCTGTGAACCGGGCCAGGATGCCGCTCTGGCCAGCGGCTTTGCCATGGGTATCGCCGCCCCTCCCATATTGGGCTACAGCCCCACCCTGTAAATCCTGTAAATCCTGTCTACCCTATAAATCCTGTCTACCCCATAAATCCCATAAATCCTGTAAATCCTGTCTACCCTATAAATCCTGTCTACCCCATAAATCCCATAAATCCTGTCTACCCCATAAATCCTGTAAATCCTGTAAATCCTGTCTACCCCGCCTACCTTGTAAATCCTGTAAATCCTGTCTACCTTTGCGGGCATGACATCCCTCAGCAACCTTTTCAGGAAGTACACCGGCGCCTTGCGGGGCCTGAAGCTGGCCTATGTCCTCAACAACCTGCTCAACCGCCGGGCGCTGGCGCACAACCGCGAGCTGTACAAAAAGTACGGCCTGCGCAAGAGCATCTACGCGCCGGTCGGCAGCGGTGATTTTCCCGCCCACCATCCGGACATTCCCTGGCTGGACCGGCCGGCCGCCATGGAG
>JAGQGA010000110.1 GCA_020432595.1 Anaerolineales bacterium
GGGAACGACCTATTCCCAATTCTCAATTCTCCATTCCCAATTCTTAATTATATGGGCGTATTGATAGCGATTTTTTTGATTGCGCTGGCGACGACGTTGTTTTCGATGCCGTTTGTGCGGCGGCTGGCGTTTGGGTTGGGGTTTGTAGATGCTCCCGCGCAGCGCAAGCTGCATGTAACACCAATGCCGCTTTTGGGAGGGCTGGCGATTATTGTCGGGGCGTTTGTTGGGGTGGTGCTGATTTACGGCCGTTTACCCCGTACCATCCTCGGCGTGCTGCTGGCCTGTTTGGTGGTGGCACTGGTGGGGCTGTGGGACGACCGGCGCGGGTTGCCTGCCTGGGCCAAGCTGGCGGGGCAGATGGTGGGAACGGCCGTTCTCGTCTATTTCGGCATCCGCATTCAGCTCCCCGTTCCCACTGTCGTCAACTACCTCTTCACCTTCTTGTGGGTCGCCACCATCAGCAACGCCATCAACTTCCTTGACAACATGGACGGGTTGAGCGCGGGAGTCAGCGGCATGGCGGCCGCGTTTATTTTGCTGCTGGGGGCGCTGCACGACCAATTTCTGGTGGCCGCACTCGCCGCCGCCATTTTGGGGGCGTGTCTCGGCTTTTTGCGCTATAACTTTAAGCCAGCCCAAATCTTTATGGGAGATGTTGGCTCTCTCTTTTTAGGCTTTTTGCTGGCGGTACTAACCATTCAACTGCGCTTCCCCGGCAACTCCACCATCGTCACCTGGATGATCCCTCTCTTTTTGCTGGGGCTGCCGCTGTTTGATATGTCGCTGGTTGTGTTTTCGCGGCTGCGGCGGGGGGTGTCGCCCAATACGGCCGGCAAAGACCACACCAGCCACCGGCTGGTTAATTTGGGCTTTACCCAGCGCGAAGCGGTGCTGATTTTGTATCTGGTGACGGGCGCGTTTGGCATGGTGGCCGTTTTTATCACCCAGGCCACGCCGCTGGAAGGGTATTCGATTGGTGCGGCGACGGCACTGCTGGCGGCGGGGGCAATTTGGCGGTTGGATCGGTAAGAAAATAGGATGCTGATTCTCCTGATTTTCCTGATTCTTTATCATTCTTTATCAGGTACATCAGGTAAATCTGCGTCCCATTCCCAGAGGAGAGAGATGACACCAGCGGAGTTTGTGGCGAAATGGGCGAAGATTCAGCAGAAGGAAACGGCCGTTTCCCAATCCCACTTTAACGATGTGTGCCGCCTTGTCGGCCACCAAACGCCGCTCGAATACGACCCCGACGGCAAGCTATTTACCTTTGAAACCCAGGCCGTCAAACCCGACGGCAGCAAAGGGTTTGCCGATGTCGCTTTTCGCGGCCACTTTATTTGGGAATACAAAGGGCCGCACAAAGATTTAGACAAAGCGTACCAGCAGCTACAGCTTTACCGCGAACACCTCCACAACCCGCCCCTGCTCATCACCAGCGACATCCACACCATCATCATCCACACCAACTTCAACAACTACCCGCGCCACGTCCACAAAATCACCTTGGCCGACATTGCCAGTGGCGACGGCGTGGAGAAGCTGCGCTGGGCGTTTTTTGACCCCGACCAATTCAAGCCGGCCCAAACCCAGGTGCAAATTACCAAGGCCAGTGCCGACACCTTTGTCGCCGTGGCCGATGCTATGAAGCACCACCAGCAGGTGACGGGCGAAGCCTACACCGCCGAGCAATTGGCTCATTTTATGGTGCGGCTGCTCTTTTGCCTCTTTGCCGAGGATATGGAACTGCTGCCGCCCGGTCTCTTTACCCAAATCTTGCGCTCACAAGACCGCCGCGATGGGGATTTGCAATTGGCTCTGAGCAATCTATTTCGGGAAATGCGCCACGGCGGCAGCCTCATCTACCGTATTCGCCACTTTAATGGCACCCTGTTTGACGATGAATTTGTCCCCACCATTCCACCCGACCTCGCCCGCGCCCTGCTGCAAGCGGCCGAGCAAGATTGGTCGGCGGTGGACCCTTCGATTTTTGGCACGCTGTTCGAACGCGTCATTGATGCCGACAAGCGGGCGCAGCTTGGTGCCCACTACACCAGCGAAGACGACATCATGCTCATCGTCGAACCCGTGCTGCTGGCCCCACTCAAAGCCAAATGGGACACGACCCGCCGCCAAGCCGACCGCCTCCTCCGCCAATCGCCAATCCCCAATCCCCAATCTCCCGATTCCCAAACCGCCCACCAACTCCTGACCGACTTCGCCGCCGAAATCGCCGCCACCCGCGTCCTTGACCCCGCCTGCGGTTCCGGCAACTTTCTTTACGTTGCCCTGCGCGAACTGCTGACGCTGCAAAAGCAGGTCATCGCTTTTGCTGCCCGCCGCCACTTGCCGGAAATTGCGCTGACGGTTAGCCCGCAGCAGCTTTTTGGCATCGAGGTCAACCCCTATGCCCACGAACTGGCGCAAATTACCGCCTGGATTGGCTATTTGCAGTGGCGGCAGGAGAACGGCTTTGGCGATGATATTCCTGACCCTGTGTTGGCTTCGCTCAACAATATCTGGCGCATGGATGCGATTCTGGCCTATGATGCGTCTGGCGAACCGATTGAGCCAGCGTGGCCTGATGCCGATGTTATTATTGGCAATCCGCCTTTCCTTGGTGGTCAAAAGTTATTGCGTGAATTGGGTAGCGGCTACGTTCAGGATTTGCGGAAAGTCTATGTTGAGCGTGTGCAGCATTCAGCAGATTTGGTTGCTTATTGGTTTGAGAAAACTGGGAATCAAATTGCACAAGGCGTAACAAAGCGGGCTGGATTATTAGCAACACAAACGATTCGTGGTGAAACAAGCCGCGCTGTGTTGGAAAACATTAAAAAACAGGGGGAGATTTTCTATGCGTGGAGTGATAGACCCTGGGTGTTAGATGGGGCAGATGTGCGGGTTTCGATCATTGGCTTTGATAATGGCAGCGAAGTGAGCAAGGTCTTGGACGGCCGGCCGGTTAGCCATATTAACCCGGATTTAACAACGGGTGCTTACCTAGCAAACGCCTTGCCGCTGGCTGAAAATGCCAACCTTGGTTTTATGGGGGTGATCCGCAACGGGCCGTTTGAGATTGATGAACCCACCGCACGTCGAATGCTTGCGGCTGAAAATGCAGACCAGCAGATAAAAAACAGTGATGTAGTCCGTTTGTGGATAACCGCACGCGATTTGACCTATCGGCCGCAAAAAAGCTGGATCATTGATTTTGGCGTTGATAGGTCGCTTGAGGAAGCGCAACAATACGAGATGCCTTTTGCCTATCTTCGTCAACATGTTGAACCAGCGCGGAATAAGCTGGGCGCGACAGCTAAATTAAAAGATGAGTGGTGGCTCTTTGAAGGGCGGCGTACTGCGATGCGTGAGGCTTTGAGCGTGATGAAGCGGTATATTGCTACGCCGCTGGTTGGTAAGCACCGTCTTTTTAGCTGGTTTAGCACAGACACAGTTCCCGATGCGCGTGTGATTGTTATTGCGCGAGAGGATGATTTTTTCTTTGGCGTTTTGCAGTCGAAGTTTCACGAATTGTGGGTGTTGAACCGTGTGCAAAATCGGCATGGTGTGGGCAATGATCCTACCTATAACGTATCTATTGTGCTGGCATCCTTCCCCTTCCCCTGGCCGCCCGGCCACGAACCCAGCGAAGCCGAGGACGAACGGGTGGCCGAAATTGCCCACTGGGCGCGGACGCTGCACCAGTGGCGCGAGGCGTGGCTCAACCCGCCGCCCCCCGCCAGCAACGTCATTGACGTGGCGTATGAAAAAATGGTCAAAAGCCGCACCCTCACCAACCTCTACAACGGCCTGGTCTATTACCGCGAGACGGTGCAGGCGGGCAAGCCATTTGACCGCACCCTGTTTGACAAAGAAACGCGCAAATCTGTCTCCCGCGCCGCCATTGAGGAGCTAGACGACATCCACACCGCCCTCGACTACGCCGTGGCCGCTGCCTACGGCTGGCCGCACAACCTGAGCGATGAGCAAATTTTGGAGCGGCTGCTGGCGTTGAATTTGGCGCGAGGGTGATGGACGAACGACGGATGACGCATTTTGGTTGTCGGTCATCCGTCGTTGGCGTTAGTATCTACTTTGTCATGACCTTAAAGGTTAGCCGTCGCCCTTTTTGCTGCCCAAACGCCAGCGCAAACCACAGCCGCACCAAATGGTTACTGAATACCGATTATTGATTCTTCCGCAGCTCCGCGCTAATCGCTGGCAGCACCTCATGCAGGTCACCAATGATGGCGTAATTCGCCCGCGCCAAAATTGGCGCGTCTGGGTCAGTGTTGATCACCAGCATGTTTTTCGACCCCTTGCAGCCCACAATGTGCTGAATGGCTCCGCTGATGCCGCAGGCAATATAGAGGTCAGGTGCCACCCGTGCCCCCGTTTGCCCCACTTGGTCGGCGTGGGAACGCCAGCCGTGGTTGGTAACGGCACGGGAGCAGCCAATGGCCCCGCCAATCAGCCCCGCCAACTCTTCCAGGGCGGCAAACCCTTCGGCACTGCCCACGCCGCGCCCACCGCTGACCACCACTTTGGCATCGGTCAGCGACACCTTGCCCGCTTCCGGCAGCACGCGCCGCGTCACGCGCACGCGAAAATCTTTGTCGTCCAGATCGGCCTCAAACTCGGTCACGTCTACATCGCTGCCAGTGGGGGCTTCCTCGGCGGCAAGGGTGTGGGCGGCAACAGTGAGCAGCTTGGGGTCGCCGCTGAGTTTAGCGTCTTCCAACAAGCTGCCGCCCCAGCGCACCCGCGTTACCAGGTAATCATTGCCGGTGGCAACGGTGGTGCAGTTGGCCGCCAATGCCTGGTCAAGCCGAGCCGCCAGATGGGCCATAACTTCGTTGCCCCGTTCTGTTCCTGGGGCCATGACGGCCTCAGGTGCTTCATCATCCACAAGCTGGGCCAGGGCGTGTGCCCAGGCGACGGGGGCGTATTCGTCTAGCTGGTCGTGGGTGATCAAAACGGCCGTTTCCACCCCATAATCCGCCAACGTGGGCAGGAGAGAACGGCCGTTTTCCCCCACCACCACTGCCACCAACTCCTCACCCGCATCTGCCGCCAGTTCGCGGCCAAAAGTCAACATTTCCAGCGACACCCCATTCAGCGTGCCGCCATCGTGGTCAATTAATCCTAAAATCATGATGGTTTGGTAATTGGTAATTGGAGATTGGAGATTGGAGATTACCGCACGCAGCACCTAATCTCCAATCTCCAATCTCTAATTACCAACCTTTCTTCTAAATCAATCTTAACTCCCGCAGTAATTCCACCACCTTCGGTGCTGCCGCTGCCCCTTCGCCCAAAATCTCCACCTGTTTGCCCTGCTCTTCGGGCAGTTTCAGGCGCAGCTTTTGCAGCCCGCCGCCGCTGTTTTCCGGCGTGCTGGTGGCAATCGCCTTTTTCTTGGCCCGCAGCCGGCCGGGCAGCGATGGGTAGCGCGGCAGGTTAATCCCTTCTTTGACGGTAAAGACGGCCGGCAGGTCAACCTCATACAGTTCCCAGCCGCCCGCCGCTTCTTTGCGGGCAGTTGCCTTGCTGCCGTTAATTTCCAGCCCCTTGATCCCCGTCACGCACGGCAAATCCAGCGCGTGCGCCACGCGAATGCCAACCTGGTAGCCGCCCGCGTCGGCCGATTCGTTGCCAAAAAGCAGCATATCAAACTTGCGCCCTTGAATAGCACTCACAATGGCCTTGGCGGTGGCGGTGGGCTGCCAATCTTGCCCGTCTGTTTCCAGCAAAATGGCTTCGTCAACCCCCATCGCCATGGCTCCACGCAGTTGTTCGTCGGAAACGGCCGTTCCCAGCGTCAGCACCGTCGTCGTGCCACCATGCTTTTCCTTAAGCTGCACCGCCTCTTCCACCGCACATTCTTCATGTGGGCTAATGGCAAATCCCAAATTCTTCGTCTCAATCGCCTGCTCATCGGCCGTCAACACAATCCGCGTCCCCGGCGCAGGCACTCGTTTTACACAAACTAAAATATCCATTTTTCCGGTTATCAGTAATCAGTAATCAGTAATCAGTAGCTCACACCGATTACCGATTACTGATTGCCGATTACTGTTTCATCCTTTCATTATCCGGGTCAAACAGTGGCGTGGAGCCAGCCACCGCCACCGTCACCGTGTACTGCCCACCCAAATATTCCACCTTCAGCTTGGTTCCAACTTGGGCAACTTGCGGCGGCAAATAGGTTAGCATGACGTGCTTGCCCACCGACGGGGCAGAACCTGCGCTGGTGACATAAGAACGCCGCCCCTTGCTGTCCATAATCGTCTCGCCATCGAGCGTCAAAATCGGTTCCCGCCCCAGCATATAGCGCGGTTCACCCGTGGCCTCGGTGGGGTCATCCAGCGTCACCGTGCATAAAATGGCGGCCGGTTCCTCACTACGGGCTTTGAGCAACGCTTCCTTGCCAATAAAATCGGCCTTTTTCATCTTGGGTCGCGCCAGCCCCGCTTCGATGGGGTTGTATTCGCCTTCCAACTCGTTGCCAAAAGCGCGATACCCTTTTTCCAGTCGGGCGGTGGTGCCATAAACGCCCATGCCCACGGGAATCAGCCCATGCTGCTGCCCCGCTTCCCACAAAATGTCCCACAGCCGCAGCCCATATTCCATGTTGGTGTAAAGCTCCCAGCCCAGTTCCCCGACGTAGGAGATGCGGAAAGCCAGGACTTCGATGTTTTGCACCACAATGGTTTTGACGCTGCCAAAGCCAAACCCTTCGTGCGACACGTCATCTTCGGTGACGCTTTGCAGCACCTTGCGGGCGTTTGGCCCCCACAGGCCGATGGTGCAAACGCCGGAGGTTTTGTCCTCAAGCTGGACGGAGCGGTCGGCGGGTAGATGGTCGGTGAACCATTTTTTGTCAATGTTGCCATACGCCCCGCCGGTGACGATGCGGTATTGGTCGTCGGCCAGCCGCATGATGGTGAGGTCGCTTTTGAAGCCGCCGGCTTCGTTGAGGATGGGGGTGTAAACGGCCGTTCCTGCCGCCACATTCATCTGGTTCACCGCCATTTTCTGCATGTAATCCACCACGCCGGGGCCAGATACGTCAAAAATGGAGAAAGAGCTAAGGTCAACCAAACCGGCCGTCTCACGCATTTGCAGATGTTCGGCGTTGATGATCGGCGACCACCAGCGGGAATCCCATTCGGCCGGCCGATCCATCACCCGTTCGCCATATTTCGCCAACAGCCCTTCGTTTGATGTGTACCATTGCGGCCGTTCCCAGCCGGCCGTCTCAAAGAAAAACGCCCCCAACGCCTGCTCACGCGGGTAAAACGGGCTGGTGCGCGTGGGGCGGGAGCTGGCATACTGCTCAAACGGATGGACAATGCTGTACATCTTGTTGAACGTTTCGTAGGTACGGGCGTAAACGTGGTGCTTGGTGCGGTTGTGGGGGTAGAAGCGGGCAATGTCCGAGGCCGTGATGTCAATTTCCGAATGGCCGTGGGTCATGATTTGGGCGACGGCGCGGGCAAAGCCGGGTGCTTCCTTAATCCAGATGGCAGCCACCGACCACAACCCCTTGACTTCTGGCGTTTCGCCAATCAGCGGGCCGCCGTCGGGGGTCAGCGACATGAGGCCGTTGATGGCGTGGCGCACCCCCACATCTTCGCGGTCAATGATGTCGGGCATAAGTTCGAGGGCGATCATCATGCTTTCGTCAAAGTCATCGGCGGTGAAGGGAAGTTCGGTGGGGGTTAGCGTGGCTTCTTCGTTGGAGGGAATGTCGGCCGGCTTGTGGATCATCGTGCGGTGACGATAGGAGCCAATTTCGAGGTCGCTGCCGTTTTGCCGCTCGTACATGTTCATGTCCACGTCGCGGATCATTGGGAAGTTGATTTCGCCGCGTGTCCCTTCAAACATGCTGATGGGGCCGACGGTCATGAACTGGTGGACGATGGGAGCCAGCGGAATGTGGACCCCGGCCATCTTCGCCAGCAGCGGACTCCACACGCCGCAGGCAATGAGGACGTATTCCGCCTCAATGCTGCCTTGGTCGGTGTGTACGGCGTGGGCACGGCCGTTTTGTACCTCAATCCCCGTAATCTCCACGTTGGCGTGAACGCTCAGGGCATCGCGCTCCATCGCGTATTCACGCATCAGCGTGCCAGCGCGAAGCGGGTCAACCACCCCGGCGGTGGGGCTGTAGAAACCGCCCAAAATCCCGTCGGTGTTGACAAAAGGGGCCAACTCCTTGATGCGTTCCGGGGTAATCATTTCCCCGGGTTCCCCCCACGCCTTGGCCGAAGTGATGCGGCGGGTGATTTCCTGCATCCGCTCCGGCGTGCGGGCCAGCTCAATGCCGCCGGGTTGGACAAAGGTGCCAAATTTGGCGTAGGTGTTGATGCTGTCCCGCGTGAGATGGGTCATCTCTTTGGAATGGTCAACGGGGAAAATAAAGTTAGAGGCGTGGCCGGTGGAGCCGCCGGGGTTGGGGAGCGGCCCTTTGTCCAAAATGACCATCTCCTTCCAGCCTAGCTCTGCCAGGTGGTACGCCAGGCTGTTGCCAACGATGCCAGCCCCAATAATGACTACTTTTGCTTTTTGGGGAAGTGAACTCACTTTTCCTCCTCATATGAAAATAGGACGCTGATTTACCTGATCTTCCTGATCAGGTAAATCAGGCAAATCAGCGTCCCATTTTAATTCTTTAATGACTTCCAAGAATAAATTCAGCAATCTTTTCTATTGCTTGAACAATGTCATTCAAATAGTCGAAATGCGTTCGCGGGACGGTCATACTGATACCACCTCGGCTAAAATATGTTTGCCGATGTGGGGCTTAAGGCTGTCTTTCATGACAAGATCAACTTTTATGCCCAGCAATTCGCTTAAGTAAATTTCGAGGCTGATGAATTCTAAGAGGCTTGGCGTTTCAGAAAACGTAACCAGTAGATCGAGGTCACTTTCTTGATTTTTCTCGCCTCGGACAACAGAGCCAAAAACGCCTAATGATTCAACATGATATTGATCTTGGAGATACGTTTGCTGTTGGCGCAATGTTAATAGCAGGTTGTTTAATTGCATCGCCATTTTAACCTCCTTAACGGCCGTTTATTCACACCCCACCCCCATTGTCACCAACACCTTATCCCAACCAACAACGGCCGTTTCCGTATCATCATTCACCGCCGCAAACAGCCCCAGCGGATACCCCGGTAAGCTGGTTTGCAGCGAGGCAATGCCATCGGTATTGCCCACCCCTTCCAGGTGCAGCGTGCCGACGTGTTCCCAGCTTACCCGGTCAAAAAATTCAAAATCAGTGGTTGGTTTGCGCTGATCAGACACCACAATAAAGCCGCGACCCGTGTCGCGCCCGTCGGCCATGCAGCTATAAATGAGAATCCCTTCGGCATCGGCCTGAAAATCGGTGGCTCCAAAACGCGAACGGCCGTTTCGCGTAAACGGCTCTAGCTCTGGGGTATAAGCATAGATCCCTAAACGGCCGTTTTCATCAGGAATATACACCACCCCATGAAACTCATCCGCCTGAATCGTTTCCATTTCGCGGCCAATGTCAAACGCCGAAACCGTTTCGCCTGTGTCCGCATCCTGAACGTAGACCATTTTTTCCGAATCGGCCGTGGTGTAAACCCAACGCTGACCGCGACTAAGCTGGTAAAGATCAATGCCCGGTTCATCGCCCAGCGGCACGTTCAGCAAAACTTGCTCAAACGTCAGGTCGGGCAGGGTGAACACGCTCACCACATTGGCTGGAGCCGCCACCGAAACATAGAGTTTGGCTTGCGTGGGGTCAACCGCCACGCCGTTGACCTGGCTGCTGCCAAACGACTCGTGCCGCAGGGGAGCCGCCTCTTGCTCAAAGGGAAACGGCCACACTTCTACCAGCGAATTGCCCTTTGCCGTCACAAACATCACCGTTTCTTCCGGCGTGTCACCCGCCCAAAAGGCGATGGTGTCTACATTTTCACCCACGCCATTCAGCCGCAAATCGGGGGAAATAACGGCCGTTTCTGCCTCAGACCGTCTCATTAACCCCCAAACAACCAGCCCAACCAACAATAATCCAACAAGAACCATCAAAGACCGTTTCATAATATGCTCACTTGTGTTTGTCAGCTTCTGAAAACGGCCGTTTTGTTGAGATTAGAGATTGGAGATTAGAGATGATGAACCTTCGCCAATCTCCAATCTCCTTCTTAAGCCTTCATCCGCTCATTATCCGGGTCAAAGTAAGGCGTGGAGCCAGCCACCACCACCGTCACCGGATAATATTCGTGCATATACTGCACCTGGAGCTTTGTCCCAACTTGGGCTAACTCCGTGGGCAGATAGGCCATCAGCAGGAATTTGCCAGTCGAAGGGCTTGCACCCGCCGTTGTCACGTAAGACGGCCGGCCGTGGCTATCCACAATCCGCTTGCCATCCAGCGTCACAATCGGCTCATTCCCCTGCATAAAGCGCTGTTCACCAGAAGCCGACGTATGATCATCCACTGTTAAAGTACACAGCGTAGCCGCCGGTTCTTCCGATCTAGCTTTCAAATACGCTTCCTTGCCAATGAAATCCGCCTTTTTCACCTTGGCCCGTGCCAAACCAGCTTCCACCGGCGAGTAATGAGACTCCAACTCGTTGCCCATCAAGCGGTACCCCTTCTCAATGCGCCCCGTGTTGCCATAAACACCGATCCCGACAGGGACGATGCCATATGGCTGCCCAGCCTCCCACAGCGTATCCCACATCTTCAGCCCATGCTCCATCTGCGTCGTGATTTCCCAACCCAGTTCCCCTACGTAGGAAATGCGGAACGCCATCGCTTTAATAGAGCCAATCCGAATTTCTTTGGCCGTGCTGTAGGGGAAACCCTCATTAGACACATCGCCCTCGGTCACAGAAGCCAGCACGTCACGGGCATGTGGCCCCCACAAGCCTACGGTGCAGGTAGCTGAGGTGATGTCTTGCAGCGACACCGACCCATCTTCGGGCATGTGTTGCAGCAACCATGCCTTGTCCCGCCCACCATCGCCACCGCCAGTGATGACGCGGAAATGGTCTTGCCCCAGTCGCAAAATGGTCAAGTCCGCCTTAAAGCCACCGTTGGGATAAAGGAACGGCGTGTAAACACCCCGCCCAACTTCGACGTTCATCTGGTTGACGGCCACTTTCTGCATAAAATCCAACGCCCCTGGCCCGGTAATTTCAAATTGGGCAAAGGCAGTCAAGTCAACCATGCCGACCCGTTCACGCATTGCCAGATGTTCGGCGTTGATAATAGGCGACCACCAGCGGGCATCCCACTCGTTGGGGCGTTTGTTTACGCGGTCG
>JAGQGA010001109.1 GCA_020432595.1 Anaerolineales bacterium
AAAGTCGGTGAAGCCGTTGACCACGATCAGTTCGGCCAGACTAAGGCCGGTGGCATCGGCGGTGCCGCGCATCTCCTCCACCAGTTCGGGAGCATACGCTTCATGTTCGGCCAGACACGCCTCGGCCAGGGCTACCACATCGGCGCGGTTCAAATCCCGCCCCGTCCAGTTGGGGTCGCTGCACAAGGCCATGCGGCTTTCGGTGAAAGCACGAATGTCGTCGCGGTAGGCCACGCCGTGGGCGTACCCCATGTCATAGGGGGTGCCTGCTACTTCTAAAACACGTAAAGAGGTCATAAGTGGGTTCTCCTTGGGCCAAGTAGGACAAGTTTGCAAACTTGTCCTACGGTTTAGGTCGCTTGTTTGATAAAAACTACCCCCAGCGGAGGCAGTGTAAAAACGATGGATTGTTCCTGCCCGTGCCAGCTTACCGGCTCGGTGGCGATGGGGTCGGTGGTGGCAAGGCCGCTGCCGCCGTATTGTTTGTCGTCGCTGTTCAGAATTTGGCGATATTCGCCCGCTGCTGGGACACCCAGGCGGTAATCTTGGCGGACGACGGGGGTGAAGTTGCACACCACTAGCAGTTGTTCACCGGTGGATGGGGCTTTGCGCTTGTAGGCCA
>JAGQGA010001110.1 GCA_020432595.1 Anaerolineales bacterium
CTAACGGGTGGCTGTGCCCAACTGCGCGGTATGGCCGAAATTGCGGAGCGTGTGTTGAATGTACCAGCGCGTGTGGCCTTGCCCAAGAATATGGTTGGGCTGGTGGACGCGCTGCAAAGCCCTGCCTACGCCACAAGCGTAGGGCTGCTGCGTTGGCATCTGAATGGCAACCATACCTATCAGCCGCGTGCGCTGCACCAGGAGTGGGGTCGAAAAATGGGCAGTTTTTTCCGGGCGTTATTGCCGGGGTAAAACGGTAATCAGTAATCAGTGACGCTTCGCGTCCAGTAATCAGTACCGATTACTGATTACCGATTACCGATTACTAAAACAAGGGTAGAGAGAATGAACGGACAAAGAAGGAAAACAGAGGTGCAGAGAATGCCAGAGGTAGAGAGCAGTGCGTTAATCCGGGTGGTGGGGGTTGGCGGTGGTGGGGGTAATGCCATCAACCGCATGATTGCCGAAAATATTCCGGGGGTGGATTTTATTGCGGTCAATACCGATCAGCAGGTGTTGGCGAGCAATTTGGCGGCGCAACGGCTGCAAATTGGGGAGCGTTCGACACGGGGGCTTGGCTCTGGGGGCAACCCAGATGTGGGAGCAAAGGCGGCGGAGGAG
>JAGQGA010001111.1 GCA_020432595.1 Anaerolineales bacterium
AAGGCAAACAACAATGCCAAAGTGACAACTTCACTTGGATAAAGGGTTGCTTGGGGGTGTTTCGGCGCATTTTTCATCTGATCATCGACACGGCAGAACAATTCTATGGTAAAATCTTCATCGGACAGAAGAATTTGGTCTGTCATTTTTATTTCTCCTTAGGCTGTTAATTAGGTAAGCTCTAATTAGCTTAAGGGGAAATTTTTATTTTGGCGAACTAGCACCATTGGTTATTAGAACGATACGCCGCTGGCGAGCGCGATTTTAGTGGAGCCGACCTGACCGAGGCCGACCTGTACCGTGTCAACCTGAGCGGTACTGACCTGAGCCATGCCAACCTGAGCGGTGCTGACCTGAGCCATGCCAACCTGAGCGGTGCCGACCTGAGCGGTGCCGACCTGAGCGGTGCCGACCTGAGCGGTGCCAAACTGAGCGGTGCCAAACTGAGCCAGGCCGACCTAAGCAGAGCCAACCTCAGCAGAGCCAACCTGTGGGCTGCCGACCTGTGGGCTGCCGACCTGAGCAGAGCCAACCTGAGCGGTGCTAACCTGAGCGGTGCCAACCTGCAGGGTACCGACCTGAGCGATGCCGACCTGAGCGGTGCTAACCTACGCGGTGCCA
>JAGQGA010001112.1 GCA_020432595.1 Anaerolineales bacterium
GCCCGCTGGCCAACAACGGTGGCCCCACCCAAACCCACCGGCCGGGGGCGGGCAGCGACGCCATTGACGCCATCCCCTACGGCACGACCATCAACAATAACGGCACCAGTTGGACCTGCAATGCCCTGAATACCTTCACCGACCAGCGCGGGGTGGTGCGTCCACAAGGGTTAAGCTGTGATAGCGGCGCCTATGAAGTGGAAGCCGCTCAAACAGGCCCGAACTTTGTCGTCAACACGGCGGCCGATACCAATGACGGCTTTTGCGACCTGTTGGGCCAGGGTCTTGGCAATAAGGACTGCACCCTGCGCGAAGCGATCAACGCCGCCAATGATGATCCCGACGCCAGCGAGATCACCTTTGCCGGTGAGTACACCATCACCCTCACGGCCGTATTGCCCAACATCGCCACGGAAACAACCATTAACGGCGCGGGGCGTTCCATCACGGTGGATGGTGACAACAGCTACACCATCTTTACCCTGCAAACAAGTGCCCTGACCATGATGAACCTGACACTGGCCAACGGGGTGGATACGATCACCAATGGCGGCGACCTGACCATTCTCAACAGCATCATCCGGGATGGCACTGGCGAGGTCGGTGGCATTTATTCCGGT
>JAGQGA010001113.1 GCA_020432595.1 Anaerolineales bacterium
TTCGGCGTATTGTTCTAGCATGGCCTCCTTCATCCCAGCTTTCTTCATTAACTGTTCAATCCTCCGTCATTTCATCAATCAAACCCCTATTTTTACGACGTGATAAAGTTTGAACTGAAGTCGGAATTTGAACCCACCGGAGATCAACCGGAAGCTATACGCCAACTTACGGAAGGGCTCAATGAAGGTTTTCCTGCCCAAACCCTCTTAGGGGTGACGGGATCAGGAAAGACGTTTACCATTGCCAACGTGATTGCCAACGTGCAACGACCTACCTTGATCTTGTCCCACAACAAAACCCTGGCCGCCCAGCTCTATTCCGAGTTCAAGTCTTTTTTCCCCAACAATCTGGTCGAGTACTTTGTAAGTTATTACGACTACTATCAGCCGGAAGCCTTTATCCCGGTGACCAATACCTACATCGAAAAAGATCTTTCGATCAATGAGGAAATTGAGAAGATGCGGCTCAGCACCACAACTGCGCTCCTCTCCGGGCGGCGCGATGTAATTGTTGTTGCTTCGATTTCATGCATATACGGAATCGGAAACCCAACGGAATTCCAGAAGGGCGTTGTTCCGATTAAAGTCGGACAGCAAATAGGTCGGAATCACTTCCTTCG
>JAGQGA010001114.1 GCA_020432595.1 Anaerolineales bacterium
AAAAACGGCCGACATGCCGGAAGCCAAGGCAACGCCTGTCTCGGCTCCTTCAAGCTGGCACATCTTGGCAACAAATTCGTCCACGTTGGGGTTGCCATAACGAGAATAAATTTGGCCCTCGGCTTCTTTGGCAAAGAGGGCGCGGGCATGTTCGGCACTCTCAAAGGTAAAGCTGGAGGTCATGTAGATGGATGAGGCGTGTTCCCGGTGGCCGGAAGCGGGGGTTTGGGTGCGAATAACGGCCGTTTCTAAATGTCGTTTCTGTTCAGGCATAACACTTTTGGAGATTGGAGATCAGAGATTGGTAAAGGTTCATAATCTCCAATCTCTAATCTCCCTTATTTTTCAACCACAGCATCACTTCCCCCTCCGCAATCCGCTTCATCGCCAGGGCAATGCGGTTTTCCGGGTCAAGGGCATCCCAATAAGCAGCAAGAAGCTGTTGCGGCGTGCCGGGAAGCGGCAGCAGCAGCGGGTCGCCGCTAAAGCTGGGGAGCGGGCTACCATCGCCCATGTAGGTGGTGAGGCCATAGCCATAGCCGGGTGGCGGCACGGCCGGCCGATAGGTAAACCGATCCGTGTGCGCGGGGTCGAGCAGGTTGGCTTTGAGAAGACTGAG
>JAGQGA010001115.1 GCA_020432595.1 Anaerolineales bacterium
GAGACAGCCAGTGGATTGACCGGTGGCGCGGCGGGAAAGTCGGTGCGGCCCAGATTGGTGAGAATGTCCACCGCTTTGAGGTAATCGGCCATTTGTGAGCGAACAGAGAGTGCGCCGAGGGTAACGGCCGTTAAGCTCAATCCCAGCAGCAGCACCAGGGCAATGATAAACAGGCGGTTGCGAAACGCATCGCGGATTTCCTTACGGGCAATCACGCTGATGGCGTGGCCGCGACGGGGTTGGGTGGTTGTTATTGTTGTCATGAGTTTTTCCTTTGCGGTAATCGGTCATCGCATGGAGATTAGAGATTGGAGATTGGGCTAATCTCTAATCTCCAGTCTCCAATCTCCTGCAAGGCGATTTACCGTTGACTATTTTCAGCGGCGTCCTTTGCGCCGGAAGTAGACGATGGCGGCGGCGATGGCCAGCCCCATCAGGCCCAGAGCGGCGTAGAGAAAGGTGGGGCTTTTTTGCACGCGCACCGTCAGGCTGCTGGCCGGGCTGGTGGTCTGGTCGCTGGCCAGGGCCAGTTGAAGCGTCTGGTCGCCAGTCACTTGTGAAGAAGGGACGAGCACCTGGGCGTGAATGGTGGTTTCGGCACCCGGTTCCAGAGTTGTGA
>JAGQGA010001116.1 GCA_020432595.1 Anaerolineales bacterium
GCTAAAACCACCCCCCCAGCGGGGCAGCGCATCGCCTAAAACGGGCAAGTTAAGCGGATTCTGTTTGGCAGAATGGGTGGGTTGTTTCATGGAGCTAAAATTGGTCTTTGTTTTTCCCGGTAATGCCCTGATAGCGAGCCTGCAATAATGGCAAATCGGCGTCAACATCTCCAGTAGGCGTAAAGGGTTCGGTGATGGTGAGGGTTTTACGGCCGTAATCCACCAACACCGGCACGATGGGAATATTGGCATTGTGGGCAATATGGTAAAAGCCAGTGCGCCAACGCACCACCTTGCTGCGCGTCCCTTCTGGGGCAATGGCCAATACAATTTTAGCCCGCTGCTGAATCACCTCAACCGTCTGGCCCACCATGCCGCTGGCAGCTTTGCGATCGACCGGCACGCCACCCAACCAATCCCAGAGGTAGGAAATGGGCTTCACAAAAAACTCCTTTTTGGCCATCCAGTTTAAGCGAACCCCCAAATAAAAAATTAGGGTCATTGCCAGCGGGAAATCCCAGTTGGTTGTGTGCGGCGCACCTATCACAATCATCTTGGGCAAGTTGGGCAGTGATCCCGCCACTGTCCAGCCCGTTACCTTGAAAAAAAACGCGGCAAC
>JAGQGA010001117.1 GCA_020432595.1 Anaerolineales bacterium
CATGACCGACGATACCAAGGACCAACTCGCGCCCATGCTGGAACGCCGCAGGATCGAGGCGGAAATCCTGTCGCACGTCTATGAAGCGGTCAAAGCCTCGCACGGCGTCGAAGCGGCGCGAAAAATCGTCGCTGAAAGCGTGCGCCACTCGGCGATTGCACAAGGCAAGGCGATGGCGGAAGCCCAGGGCGGCGCGCCGGGCCTGAAGGGCTTCGAGGACATCCAGCCGCTGTGGACGCGCGGCGGCACGCTGGAAGTGGAAGTGCGCGAACAGGGCGACAAGGTCTTCGCCTTCGACGTCACCCGCTGCCGCTACGCCGAAATGTACCGCGAGATGGGCCTTGCCGAAATCGGCCCCCTGCTCTCCTGCCAGCGCGACGGTTCGTTCTGCGAGGGCTACGACCCCCGCATAAAACTCACACGCACGCAGACGATCATGCAGGGCGCGAGCCATTGCGATTTTCGCTACGAGAGCGAGGAGTGACCGGACCGCGGGCCTTCAGGCTCGCAATTCCACTCGTCCTCATCCTGAGGAGCCGCCGAAGGCGGCGTCTCGAAGGATGGCGACGCCAGCAATCTCGACCCGGCCATGCTTCGAGACGCAGGCGCTGAAGCGCCT
>JAGQGA010001118.1 GCA_020432595.1 Anaerolineales bacterium
AGAGGTCGTGCTGCGCTTTACCCCGGCCATCACCTCCCGCGTGCGCGAACGGCAGTGGCACGCCTCGCAAAAATTGGAGCCAACGCCAGAGGGTGGCTGCATTTTGCGCGTCTATGTGGCCGAGCCAAAGGAGATGCAACCCTGGATTCGCAGTTGGGGGTCACAGGTGGAAGTGCTGGAGCCGCCGTGGCTGCGGGAGCAGATTGTGGCGGAGCTGCGGCAGGCGGTGGCTCAGTATCGGTTTCGTAGCTAAAACGGCCGTTTCCCTCTACAATTTCGGTAATCAGTCATCAGTAATCGGTAATCAGTTCATTCTACTAATTACCGATTACTGATTACCGAACACCGATTACTGAAGTATGGAGGAAAAGATGAGTTTAAGTCATGCAGAAATTGTCGCGGACAACCGCGAGTATACGTTGGCAAGCTGGACGGCGCAGAAGGCGTGGAACCCTGTTTCTATGGCAAAGGCCGAGGGGATTTATTATTGGGATGGGGACGGTCGGCGCTATATTGACTGGGCTTCGCAACTCGTCAACGTCAACGTGGGGCATGGGCACCCCCACGTCATCAAGGCCATTCAAGACCAGGTTGCCCAAGTAGCCTACGCTTATCCCGG
>JAGQGA010000111.1 GCA_020432595.1 Anaerolineales bacterium
TGGCAAATCCTCCATCTCGGCGGTTAAAAAATCGAGGCTGCGGCGCATTTCGACCGCAACTTCCGGCAATCCCAGCGTGTCGAGCCAGCTTGCCGCCAGCACAATGCCCAGCGGCATTCCTGCGGCCAGTTGGCAAATTTGGCTTATGTGGCCTTGATTCTCGTTGGTGAGTGCCAATGTTGGCTGAAGCTGCCGTGCGGCCTGCAAAAAAAGCTGGACGCTCTCAAACAGTTCCAGTTCGGCCGGCCGATAGCGTTGGGGTTCAGCGGGATTCGGTGCAGGCGGGAAAGTCATCCCATCCAGCAGCAGCAGGTGTTCCCCCTGCTGATTGAGCCGCTGCCGTGAGGTCAGCAGCAGGCAGAGATGGGGCGACGCTTGCAGTAATTCATTGACCAGTGGAGCCATCCCTAACAAATGTTCGATATTGTCCAGCACCAGCAGCACCCGCTTGCGGCGCAAAAAGGTGATTAGCTGCCTTTTGAGCGGGCTGTCGTTATCCACCTGTAGGTCAAGCGTTTGGGCGATGGCCGGCACAACGCCGTCAATGGTTTGGACTCGCGCCAGCGGCACAAAGTAGATGCCGTCGGCAAAGGCAATGGTGTGGGAAAGGGTGCTGCGCTCTAGCTGGGTTTGGGCGGCAGCAAGAGCCAGGCGGGTCTTGCCCATGCCGCCGGGTCCCATAATGGTGATGAGGCGGGTGGTGCCGCTGGCGAGCAGGGTGGCAAGTTGTTGTAGTTCGGCTTCGCGGCCGACGAAAGGGGTGGTGGAGGCGGGGAGAGCGTGGGGAATAACGGCCGTTTTTGGCAGCGGTACCTCTGATAAACGGCCGTCGTAAATGGCCGCAAACAGTGCGTCCGTTTCCGCTTCCGGCGATACACCTAGCTCCTCCCACAGCAGCTTGCGGCACTGTTCATACTGCTTCAGCGCTTCGCTCCGTTGGTTGGTGGCCGCCAGTAGCTGCATTAGGTGCCGATGAGCCGATTCCCGCAGGGGGTCAAGCTGGAGCAGGCGGCGCACATAGGCGATGCTTTTTTCATGCGCCAAAATTTGCTGCGACAGCGAAAAAAGAGTCAGCAGTTCCAGCACGGCAATGACTCGTCGCCGCCAATGTTCGCGCTCCATTTGCAGCCACCGTTCAAATCCCTCCGCCTCGCGCACCTGAAAACCGGCGAGAAAGTCGCCGCTATAGAGGTTGAGTAAGCTTTCGAGTTGGGGGGTGGAACGGCCGTTTAGCGGCCGGCTGGTAAGCTGCTCTTTGGTTGTCTCTAAATGGAGGGCATCCACCCAAACGGAATGCGCGTCATTGAGCCAAATCTGATCCTGGGCAATGGTCACATAGGCCCCAAACGCCTGACGCATCCCCGTCAACTCCCGCCGCAGATTGGCCGCCGCCCGTTCCGGCGGCATGTGGCTCCACAGCAATTCTTGCAGTTCCTCCCGCGTCACCACCCGCTGGCAGCAAACGACATAAAGAAACAAGGCTTGCATCTTGCGTGAGCCTGTTTTAAGCAGCGGCTTCCCATTTTGTTCAAAGCGGGCTCCCCCAAAGGTATAGACACGTAGTTCCATCGGCACAGTTCCTCCTACTTCTGCCCATATTATAGGGGGTTGCGAACGTTTTGCGAACGTTTTGCGAACGGCCGTTTTTTTACAATTGTGTTTTCCACAGCCGTTCAACAATTTTTATCTGTAGCCATGCTGTACTTTCTATGAGCTATTCTTGTCATTTTCATATGACGTGTTTTATATGAGGAGTAGATCGTGTCTGGCAAACAGAAGCCAGTGGTGGAGCCAGAGCGATATGAAGCATGGGGGACTCTGGTTGCCAACGAGCAGTTTAATGATTTGACATTGCTGTTGCAAGATTTAGCGGGGGAGGATCAAGTTCGAGCAGAGAGTGAATTGAGAGGCTTGATTTCCACGGCAGCGCAAATTTCTACAATGTGCCACCAGTTCACCCTGATGAGTCATCACGCCCACCAAGTTCAGAAACAGAGCGAAAGCCAACGACAAGTAAGCAAGCAACAGTTGCAGGAAGTTTTACAGATGATTGGAGGTTATCAAACGGCCGTTTCTCTGCCAACAATTCGGACACCCCCTGTCAACGTACCAACCTTGTGGCAGCGACTAAGCACTTTTCTGGGGTTGATAACAGAAAAAGAGCCACTCCCTTCTCTATCACCTTCCCTACCAATAAGCCCGGAATTGGCGGAAACAGATCCTATGGTTGTAGAGCCAGCCGTCACCGTGTCACCAGCGGCCGGAGCGTCCAAGCCAGCAATGCTCATTTACTGTTTGGGAATCTTCCGCGTCTTTCAGGATAATGAAGGTATTGGTGAATGGAATGGGCAAAAAGGGGTGGCCATTCTTAAATATCTGGTGGCTCATCACGGTCGTCCGATTGCCAAAGAGGTGCTAATGGACATTTTTTGGCCTGATGCCGATGTTGAGGCAGCACGTCGTAATTTACACCAAGCCATTTACGCCCTACGGCAAACGCTGCGCCGTCAGCAACCCGATCTACAGCACATTCGCTATGAAAATGACAGTTATCTACTCAATCCAGAGATGGAGATTTGGATTGATTACCAAGAGTTTGAGCAGCGGGTGCAAAACGGCCGTTATCTCGAAGCCAACAATCGGTCAAAAGAAGCCATCGCTGAATATGGTATTGCCGTAGGTTTATACGAAGGCAATTTTCTCAGCGAGAACATGTACGATGACTGGGCAATGCGACAACGTGAATATCTGCTCAATCAGTATCTACGCATCGCTGACCGGCTCATCAACTATTACCAGCAGCAAAACGAAAATACGGCAGCTATTGCCCTTTGCCACAAGCTGCTCAATTTAGACCCCTGCTACGAGCCAGCCCATCGCCATCTGATGATCTGCTTTTTAGCACAAGGCCAGCGTCACTTGGCCGTGCGCCAATACCAAACATGCATGCAGACGCTAAAAAGCGAGCTGGATCTAATGCCTGACAAAGAAACAATCGCTCTCTATCAACATCTTCTTTAATAAAGCCAATCTCAATCTAATTACTAGGCAATATTGAGTGAAAAATGATTCTAAATTGAGAGATACTCGCTAGGGTAGCAGCGGAATTCCAATCCATTGAGCGCTCAGAACTGTTTTGAGCTGTTGATGATATAAAGTAAATAATAGGAGAATTATCATGCCAAACGACACTGAATTGATGGTAGTACGCGACGATGAGGTCAAGGGTGGTTGGACACAAGCAGTTGAAAAGCGCATGGCGCAAATTATGGAGCAAGCCAAATCAGCACCAGCAGCAAAGTTGGCCGAACCGCTTCTGTGGTGGGAAGTTTTTGCTATCGGCCCATTCCAGGCTGGTGCTAATACGGTTCCGCCTGCAGATTTAGGTGATCAGCCGCTGTTGCCCCACCGCATCATTCAGGCAGGTGAAGAAGCCACCATTTTGACGGTTGTTTTCCTCAACCCCAACTTCCCGCGAGCGACACTGTCTGCCTGCGACATCATTACCCGCTTTGGGGCGCAAATCGAACTAAATTACATCACATCTAACATGCAAACGATGCAGCCGGCTCCTGAGTTAAGTAAATCATTCTGTCTAGAGACGAAGCTGAACCAATGCTGGTACGTCCACGAATATACATTCACGCCGACGGAACCGGCCTGCCTTTACGAGACCAATATCTGCGCCCGCATCTGCAACTGCGATGATATTCCGATTCAGCCCTTCGGTGCCTTCGTCCGCTGGGTTTTTGACCTCGACTTCGATCTTTTCTTTGGTTCCCCGAGTCTGGAGTTTAATCGGCCAATTCGTTTTATGGTTTCTGACTTCCAGAAAGGTTGTCAAACCTGCTCCTAAATGCACCATTGTAGTAATAGTTTTTGAGTGTACACCGTATTGCGTGTTGCGTGTTCCATCGCCCACACCTTAGCCACGCAACACGCAATACGCAATACGCAACACGAACTCGGTACAAATTTTTGCAAGGCTGTACTTAGTTAAGTCGAATTATCCCCCGGAAAATAATCCCCCTTGATGAAGAGGTAGTACCTTAACGACCAAATTCTTGTACGCTAAACAAGAAAATGAACTACAGATGCACACAGATAAACAGGGATTTTCGGGTCATCGCCAAATAGTGTCCTTGACAAAGCCACATTCACACTTGTCATTCCCCCACTTTCGTGAGGGCAGGCTCCGCGAAGGCGGGAATCCAGGCGTCATCAGAGTGGATTCCCGCCTTCGCGGGAATGACAGACTAAGAGCCTGCTTTTTGTTGGTACACTAATTGTTGAAGAACCTGATTTTCTTATCTGTTTTCATCTGTGTTTATCTGTAGTTGATTCATCGTTTTGGTTGCGGCTTGTCCGCGTTAGGAGTTTACCATGGAGAATCATAAAAATAATGTGGTCAGCGAGCCAGATGATTGGCGTGCTATTGATGGTATCGGAGCCACAATAGCTCAGGCATTGCCCAAAATAGGCCTATCTCAATATGCCGATATGGCTGCAACCACACCGGAGGAACTGTCTCAACACCTGCGTGACCAAGCAAACATTGCTATCTCCCCCAAAACGATTCGCAACAAAGATTGGATTGGCCAAGCCAAAAATTTGGCCAAAGAGGCAAACAGGCAAGCCGCTGTCTCCCAATTAGGAAGTGGAAAATGGGTTGAACATGCCTACTTCACGCTCAAATTTGAGTACACTCTTGGTGAAGCTGGGCAACAGGTTTGGCGCATTTGGATATATCGGGAGCAAGATGGAGGTGCCGAAGTCATTGTACCAAATGTTATGGAACCTGCTGGTTGGGTGAACTGGATTATGGCACATGCCAACTTGCCTTTTGCTTGGCAGCCGCTCCAGCCGCAAACCGAGAGGGTGATGGAGATGGTGGCTGGGGTGGAAGCGGTGCCTGAAATAGAGGCTATGGCAACCTCAGAATCCTCAGTGATAAAAACGACCGATGCCATCACGTTGATGCGCGGTGGGGAGAAACTCACATTTAAGAAGGTGCCTGATACCTTTGCTGTGCGCCTAAAAGAAGGCCAGGCGACTAACGAAAGGATGCTGAATGCAGTCGTGGGAGAGGTAGCGGCAGCAGTAAAGCATGTAGATACTAAACCGCTTGAACAGATGGATCTGTTTCAAATGGAAACGGCTAGTGAACTGGAAACAACCATGGACAAAATGCGCCAAGCTCCAGCCACGGATGTTGTGACCCATGTTTACACGTTGGATGCGACACCATCTGCGGCTGTTATTCCCACAGGTACTATCACCATCCAGTTTAAACCTGACGTTGCCAAAGAGAAAAAAGAGACACTGCTTGCCGAGTTTGGTCTTGATATTGTGGAAGCCCTAGATTTTATTCCTGGCGGCTATACTGTGTCTCTGACAGATGCTTCCCGCGAAAATCCGCTAAAAATTGCGACCAAGCTCCAAGATCACCCTGAAGTTGAGCTGGCTGAACCAGATTTGTCTGTACCACCGGCTTATAGTTATAAACCGGTTGACTCTCTTTATGTGCAGCAGTGGCACCTGAATAATATGGGCAATGACACTGGTTTAAAGGCTGGTGCTGATGTCAAAGCGGAGGCAGCCTGGGATATTACAAGAGGCGACCGTAAAATAACCATTTGTATTATTGATGATGGATTTGATCTTAGCCACCCTGAATTCAACCTACCTGACAAAATTGTAGCCGGCCGAGACTTTGGCGAAAATGATTTTGACCCAACCCCTGTTTTTTCTGGCAATAACCACGGCACGGCCTGTGCCGGGGTGGCTTTGGCAGAAGAAAATGGAGAGGGTGTGGTTGGTTTAGCACCTCGTTGCTCTTTAATGCCGTTGCGCTGGGGCGATCTGTCGGACAATGCTGTGGTTGCCTACTTTCAATATGCCATTGATCATGGTGCTGATGTGATTAGCTGTAGCTGGTCGGCACGGCCGTGGAACTTCCCGCTTTCAGCCAAAATGAAGGGCATCATCCACAAGGCGGCTACGCAAGGGCGCGGCGGGAAAGGGTGTGTGATCTTGTTTGCCGCTGGCAATGAGGAACGGCCGCTTAACGGCAGCAAGAACGGCCGCATTTCGCACCAAGGCTTTGCCCTCCATCCAGATGTAATAGCCGTAGCTGCTTCTAATAGTCTTGATCAACACGCCAGCTACAGCAATTATGGTCCAGAGGTCGCTCTATGTGCTCCTTCCTGTGGTAGTCCAGGGTGGCGTATTGTTACCACGGATCGTCTAGGTACACAAGGCTACAAGTCTGGGGACTACACCTTTAGCTTTGGCGGCACCTCTAGTGCAACGCCATTGGCGGCAGGGCTGGCAGCTCTTATCTTGTCTAAAAATAACCAGCTGACATCCGCTGAAGTTAAGCAGATTATGATGGAGACGGCTGATAAGATCGGCGAAGAACATGGACAATATGTCAATGGACACTCTCCATTGTTTGGTCACGGTCGTATTAATGCTCAACGGGCTTTACAGCGTGTTGCCGAGTTAATGAATGAGGAACCACCAGCAGATAAACAGCCGCCACCACCCGTTAAACTAACCGTGGAAACGGCCGTTTCTACAGTCAGGATTCGGGAAGTGACGGGTTCTACTCCCCTCGGGGACAAACAATTGCAAACGGCCGTTTCCTTTGTGTTGACGGGTGATGATGCCCCTGCTGCAGCCAACAGCCAGTTACCATATCGGGTAGATGTCGCCATTTTTATGCCGAATAACGAACAATCTCCTGCTTCTGCTGGCTTTATTGAGGGGGTGCTGAAGCCCCAACAGCTAGGATACAGCCACCAGATATTATCGCCTATGCTACCCACAGGTTCCTACAGCCTCCAAATTCAGATCAAGCTCACACAGCCATCTGGTACCGAAAGCACTCAAACCAACCAATACAAGCTTACCATCTAGGATGAGTTTATCTAGGATGAGTTTATGGAGTTGGAGAAAGAGTACTAGTACACTACAGCGTAAATATCGGATACATTTCAGGTTTGATTTTACTCTGGAATTAGCAGTAAACAACGGCAAAGAATATATTCTTTACTTACGCCTCAGTGTACTAGCTAAATAAGGCCAACAATGAGACATTGGCACGATCTCCATCACAAAGAGTGCATTTCTACGGCCATGGTGGACATTATTATATTGACTATTATTGGCAATTTTTTGCCTGATACCATTTCAAGCTGGCAAAACGTTCAACAAAGAATAACTGGGACGTGTCAGGTTTGCCAAACCTGACACGTTTGCCTTTAAAACAGGTCGCTAATGTCACAAGCCAAAGACTTTCAACTCAAAAATTTGAATTGCCCTGTTTAACGCTGGTGTCACGCTGGTGTCACGCGGCAATGCTATAGTGTGGAGCAGTGTAGATGCTGCCCTATTATTAGGGTTTGCGAACGTTTTGCGAACGGCCGTTTTTTACACTGTCGTGAAACCAAACCAGCCAAAAAAGAGGAAAGGAATGAATTTGCAACAGATGTTTAAGCGAGACCTTTTGTTTATTGTTATTTTGTTGTTTCTGGTGTCGTGCGGTGGGCAGGGTGAGGGAGTGGCGGTGGTGGAAACGGCCGCTGTTCAGCCCACTAGCGCACCCACCCTAGAGCCAACCGCCACCGCCCTACCCGAACCCACGGCCACGCCTCGCCCCGTTGAGCCAACGGCCACCGCCCTACCCGAACCCACGGCCACGCCACGTCCCATTTTGGAAGCCCAACTCGGTGACAATCACGGCACGGTTCCTTCTAACGAGGTTGATGTATGGAACTATGTGGGGCAGGCTGGCGAACTCCTTTTTGTGAACCTTGCCATTGAAACACCCGGCGAAGACCAGCGGAGAATAACGCCGTTGCACCCAGGCATCTTTGTCACATCACCAGATGGCAACCAGCGAGGGCAGAAAATTTACAACCCCGCCCTGAATCCCCACCCCGTTTCTGATATTTTCATCTTTGCTGGCCCTTTGCCGGAAGATGGCAGCTATCAGATTGAAGTGCGTAGTTACCAGAGCAATGAACCAAGCAACTACACGCTAACTATTGAATCCAAACGGATAGAAGTTGACATAAACATTTCAGAAGAGTATGTTGGGAACTATATAGAGGAGCCGGGTCTCGATGTTGAAGTGTATGTAGAAGGAGACCAACTCTTTGGGAGTATATTGCAAACTGGTGCGACCTATCACCTGATTCCCATTTCAGAGACAACCTTTTTTGCCGCAGACGGAACCCTTACAACCTATCTACGAGATGATGCCGGCGATGTCGTTGGTTATGAAGTATGGCCGTTTCACTTCCGTACGCCCAAGCCGGTTCCAGGAAAAAAAGTGATTGAACAGCCATAGGCTGATTCATTTTGGGCTAATATGTAGTGGGAAGAATCGCAACCCTGATAGGTTATCTGCAAATGCTGGCGACCTGTCAGGGTTGTCTGTTTAGGCTGGTTGAAAGCGCGGGGCGGAGAGTGGGTTGATGGGGGATAAACGGCCGTTTTCCCCTTCCTACAGCACTCCAAAAACCGACCTGATAATGGTTGTTGCTATGGGTGAATCAGGTTGGTAAGATCCGTCAGGGGGGAACGATAACCTTGCTCAATCATGGCGGCAAGAAAGCCATTGGCTGATTCGAGCGAAAGATGGGCTTGCTCCACTAACAGCACAAGGCAGCCAAGCGTACCCGAAATGGTTATTTGCCGCTGTTTGGCAATGTGGCGAGCAGCACCATCATCGGTTAAAAATAGCCAGTGACGATGTTGAGCAATGCTCAGACATTCTGATTCACCCTGGTGAATTTTGCGCGGAAAGGTTGTTAACGCCTGAAATTCAAGGGCGTTGTTGAGGTTGGAAAGGTGTATCCAGCCATTTAGATTGAGCGGATGGATCTGGTCAAGGATGGTTTGGCAAAACTCATAGCCTTCTTCTTGCCCACGGTAGATCTCATCGTAAACGGCCGTTGGGATGAAAAGCACACCAAAAAGCTGTTTAAGCAGGCCTAACTGCTTGATAGCAGCAAAATTGCAAAGCACCGTTGTATTGCTGATAACGTTCATTTTTGGCGCAAAAGAAAATAACGGAGACTGTTGACTTCATCCTCGGCTTCCTCAAGGGTTGTTGGTCCCAAGCTGATGTCCATTCCTTTTTCGACCAGAATATCGCGCATTTGCATCCAGCTAATGCCAGCAATTTCGGCCGCTTTAGCCAGGGAAAGTCCTTCCTGTTGATAACGGTAAATGGCTAACTGGATGCGTAAATCGGGGCGGCTGCGGAGAAGGTGTCGCAGGGCATCCTGAATGACCTCGTTTTCGTTATCATATAGATTTGCTTTTACAAAATCTTGAGCTTGTATCATTTTTCCCTCTGACTTTTTACAAATGCCAAAAGCTATAGCATGATTATAACAGATGTTTGGCCTGTTAAGAGAAAAACCCCCGCCACTTTCATGTGGCGGGGGTTTTCTGATTACTGATTACCGGTTACCGATTTCACGGTTGCCGCCGGATAATCGGCAGATAGATGTACTGCGTGCCGTCGTCATCGCGGATGGTGACGGTGGTGGTGTCGGTATCGCCAACAGTGGCGTTGGTGGCGTTGCTCATGGTCAGGGTGAAGGTTTCGTCGTCTTCCGTGTCGCCATCGTCCAGCAGGGTCACGGTGAAGGTTTGCACGAGGGTGCCGGGGTCAATGGTGATGGTTTGGCTGACGGCGGTGTAGTCGCTGCCAGCAACGGCCGTTCCGTCGGCACTGTTAATATCCACCGTGATGGGTAAGCCAGATGGTACGCTGACCGAAACGACGACGATGGCTTCGCCAGCACCTTCATGCACGCTATAGTCGGCCACCTTAAACGAAACCGTTGGCGGCTCGTCGTTGTCCAAAATGGTGATAGTGGTCGTGTCAGGGTCGCCAATAACGGCGTGGTCGGCATTGCTCAACGTCAGGGTGAAGGTTTCATTGGCTTCATCGCTGTCGTCGTCATTAAGCGTGACGGCGAAAGCTTGGTTAATGGTGCCAGCGGTGAGGGTAATGGTTTTGCTCACGCCCACGTAATCGGCTCCATCAACGGCCGTTCCGTCCGCACTGGCAATGTCAAGCATAATCGGCTGACCCGATGGCGTATCAAGCGAGATGACCACCAGCGCCGTGCCTGCATCTTCATCCACGCTATAGTCGGCCACATCAAAGGCGACGGTGGGCATGTCGTCATTGTCGCTGATGGTCAGCGCGGCACTGGCGGGGGTGCCCAGGTCGGCGGCGACGGGGTTGCTGAGGGTGACAACGGCCGTTTCGTCCGCCTCATCCAGTGCGTCATCCAGCAGTGTTACCTCAAACGTTTTGCTCATTTGGCCGGGGTCAAAAGTGAGCGTGCCGCTAATCGGGGTGTAATCCTCATCGGCTGTCGCCGTGCCGTCGCTGCTGGCATAATCAACCGTCACCGTGCCGGCCGAGGCAGAGCTTAACGTGGCGGTAAAGGTAACAGTGCCGTCTGCTTCGCTGGCGGTGGCGGTGTCGCTGGTCAGTGCCACGGTGGGCACCGGCTCATCATCCAGAATGTGGATGGTGGTGGTAACGACTTCGCCGGGACGTGGGTCACTGGCACCTTGCAGGTTTTGCAACATTAATTCGATGGTTTCATCCCCTTCGGCAAGCTGGTCATCGGTCAGCGGCACGGTTACAGTGATGAGCGCGGTGCCGTTGGTGATGGTCAGCGGTTTGATGTCGGTGAAGCTGTAGTCAACGCCGTTGGTAGCGGTTCCGCCGCTGTTCACCACATCCACCAGCATGTCGCTGGCGGAGATGGGGTTGGCGATGATTTCCACAGTGACGCTGCTTTCAGTTTCGTCAACGTTGTAGTTGGCTGCGCCAAACTGCACCGTGGGCAGCGCATCGTCGTCCAAAATGGTAACGGTGGCACTTGTAGGAGCCATTGGGATGGCGTGATTGACGTTGCTGATGCTGACGGTGAAGCTTTTATCGGCTTCGATGATGTTGTCATTGATCAGCGGCACATTGACCACGGCTGAGGGTTCACCGGCGGGAATGGTGATGGTGGTAGTGGGAATGCCGGTGTAGTCGGTGCCGGAAACGGCCGTTCCATCTGCCGTGGCAAAATCAACCGTCACATCCTGGCTGGTAGGGCCACTAAGAGCCACCGTAACGGCTACCGCACCGTTGGGGTCGTCTTCATAAATCTGGTAGATCGCACTGTCGAGTGAGATGGTGGGGCCAGTGGTGCTAAACGTCCACTGCTCGCGGATAACGCCCGTTTCAAACCCTT
>JAGQGA010001119.1 GCA_020432595.1 Anaerolineales bacterium
TGAAACAGCACATGATCCAGCGGCTCCTGCCGCGCCAATGCCGCCTCAATCAAAATCTTTAAGTTTGCCTTGAGCCGATCCTGGCCGGTAAAATCTTGCAAAAGCTGGGGGCGAATGGGTGCATCCAGCCCCTGGTCTTCCCGCTTTTTCTGCGGGGATATATGTCTCGTTGGTTTTTCACTCATCATTCGTTTGTTGTCAGATGCCAATATCAATGAGATTATACGCCATGTGGTCGCATTGCGGCACAGATTGCATGTTCTGCGCCCGACGGTTTACAATCGGATGCGGTTATTTAGGACGCAGATTTACCTGATCAGGTAAATCAGGTAAATCTGCGTCCTATTTTTACAGGAGGTTTTGCGCAAATGGTTTTTGAATCGAAACACCCGCTGGTGAAACATAAGTTGACGCTGCTGCGGCACGTGGCGACGGAGCCAAAGAAGTTCCGCGAACTGGTGCGTGAGCTGGCGATGTTGCTTTGTTATGAGGCAACGGCCGATCTTGGTGTGAATGAAATTTCAGTGCCAACGCCTATGGGAACGGCCGTTGGCCGCGAACTCCACGACAAAATTGGGCTAATCCCCGTTTTGCGCGCCGGGTTAGGCATGGTAGACGG
>JAGQGA010001120.1 GCA_020432595.1 Anaerolineales bacterium
GAAGTCATTCACACCGGCAGGGATAGTGTACTGGCGTTCACCCGTTTTCATGAGGGCAAACGTGTGGTGATCTTTGCCAACTTCTCTGAAACCATGCAAATTATTGAGCCGCGTATCGTCAATCAGTATGCTGTGACCAACCTGAAGCGGCTGCATGGGCATAACCATGTTTCGGCAAATAACAGCCTTGTTCTGGAACCGTTGGATTTTGTGGTGTTCGGATGATCTTGTAGGGCGTTTTTGTAGGGTGTTTTTTGTAGGGCGGGCTATTTCAGCCCGCCAAAATTCACCACAGATAAACACGGATAAACACAGATTTTTTGAAAAAATAATTTTCCGGCATCCTCCAAATAAAAAAGGACACACATTGCGTGTGCCCTTTTTGTATCTATCCGGCGATCTTTTTTAGCGCCTCTCCTAATTTTGCCACCTCATCCAACGTATTGTAGTGGACGGGTCCCACCCGCACCATGCCGCCCTTATCTTCCACACCCAACCGCTCGCTGACGTTGATGGCGTAGTAGTTGCCGTCCCATACATAGATGTTTTCAGCGGCAAGTTTTTTCGCTACTTCATTTGGGTGCATATCGCCAATGCGGAAGGAGAAGGTGGCGATGC
>JAGQGA010001121.1 GCA_020432595.1 Anaerolineales bacterium
TGAGTCCCAATTCGCAACTATTTAGTTTACTGGCAACAGTCGCAACCGCAGTCGCATTGCGTACCGGGACAGGAATCCCCGCATCCGCAGCAGGTTCCGGAACATTCCGGGTTGGAGCAGTTACAGGCGGCGTTCTTCAAAACTTCAATTGTCGTTTTCATGATCGTAAAGTTTTAATGGTTAATGATTACGACAACAAAGATAGGGGGGAAAGGCAGGGCAGCCGTTACACCATTTTTGGAGAAGGTTACAGGATTTTTGGGACATAAGGTTGTGCAATATATGGACAGGATTGGCAAGATTAAGTATAGACAGGATTAACAGGATTAACAGGATTTCGAAGCGCCCAACTAATGCGGAAGCCAAACTCAGAAGGGCAGCCATCCTGTAAATCTTGTAAATCCTGTCTTCTATTACCCTTTTTGCCCCCCCCGTTGGCTCAGGCCACATCCAGCGGCTTGCGCCTTGCCGCGCCGACCTCTTTAAAATGAGAAGGCGTTAATCCTGTCACTTTTTTGAACTGGTTGGAAAGGTGGGCGGCGCTGCTGTACCCCAGTTCCCAGGCGATCTCGGAGAGGGTCATCTGGTCATAGACGAGCAGTTCCTTGGCCTTTTCGA
>JAGQGA010001122.1 GCA_020432595.1 Anaerolineales bacterium
AGCCGGACCGCTGGGCGTACGTGCCGCATTACTACGGCTCCACCTTCTACAACTTCCCCTACACCTTTGGCCTGCTGTTTGGGCTGGGGCTGTACGCGCAATACCAGGCCGAACCAGAGCCATTCAAGGCAGGTTACGATGAGCTGCTCTCTATGACCGGCATGGGCAACGCCGCCGATTTGGCCAATCGCTTCGGCATAGACATTCGCAGCGAGGCGTTTTGGGAAGCCAGCCTGGACGTGCTGCGAGCGGATATTGACAAGTTTGTGGCGCTGGTTGAAGCGGCCAAGTAATTGGGCAATTGAGTAATTTTCAATTGCCAATTACATCTTCATGGATTCCCTTACCGAACTTCACAAAGAGATGCGTGCCTGCCGCCGTTGCCTGGAGGCGGGGCATGAGATTGTGCCGGGCGCGGTGTTCCGTGGCAGCGCCGGGGCGGAGGTGCTGCTCATTGGCCAAGCGCCTGGGGTGACGGAGGTGGAGGCGAAACGGCCGTTTAATGCCACTTCGGGTACGCGACTGTTCCAATGGCTGGGGGAGGCTGGCTGGGATGAAGATGCGTTCCGGGCGCGACATTACATGACGGCCGTTACCAAATGTTACCCAGGCAAGGAC
>JAGQGA010001123.1 GCA_020432595.1 Anaerolineales bacterium
GAAGTAACGGCCGTTCGCCTGCAAAACGGGTTGGTCTATGCCAGTCTGCGTCATATGTGCCAAGCCCTCGATTTGAACACGCGAGGGCAGCACCAGCGAATTGAGCGCAGCGATGTCCTGGCCGAGGGGCTTATGGTGTGTGTTACGCACACCATAAAAGGCGAACGTCCAACGACGGTTCTCCGCGCCGATCTCGTTCCCCTTTGGCTAGCGGGCGTTACCACCAAACGGCTGGAACCAGACAAACGGGAAAAGCTGATCCGCTTCCAAAAAGAAGCCGCCAAAATTTTGTGGGAGGCATTTCAAGACGGCCGTTTAACCGCTCCCGCTGAAATTGATATGGATGCCCTTGCCGAAGCCGGCAACGCCTCTGCTCAAGCCTATGTCCTGGCTCGCGCTATCATGCGGCTCTCCTATCAGCAAGTAGCTATGGAACAGAAGCTCCAAACCTACCAACAACACACCGATAACCGCCTGGACGCTTTGGAAACGGCCGTTAACCAACTCACCGCACCCGACCAACACATCACCGATGCCCAGGCCAGTCAACTGAGCCAAGCCGTAAAAACCGTTGCCATGCATCTCAGCAAACAAAGCCGTCGTAACGAATATGGGGG
>JAGQGA010001124.1 GCA_020432595.1 Anaerolineales bacterium
GGACGAAATTTGCTCATTACAACACCCTTGCTAAAGCTCTTTGATAACCAAGCGATTCCAGCCAGCTTCTGTAGATTGATCAGAGCCAAAGATTTACCGACATCAATTTTCTTAAGTACATATCTTCGAATATTTTATGATGCGGGTGGTACTTGGGATTTTCAGCTTCAAAGCACAGGCATAAGTAATTTTCAGTTTTCAGATTTTCAAGAACGCCATACTCTAACATTGCCACCTCAAGAGTTGATTGAAGAATTTATGGCTATAGCAATGCCTAACTATCAATCTATTGGTGAAAATATTGTTCAATCAATTACTCTGGCAAAGACACGCGACACCCTTTTACCCAAACTCATGCGCGGGGAAATCATTGTATGAACACCAGACCCAGACCCAGACCCAGACCCTAAAGGTTTTGAAAACCTTTAGGGTCTTCTTAGGGTCTTCGAGAAACAACCATGTCCAGCCCACCACCATTAAAATTTGACGCCATCTACCACATCTACAATCGTGGCAACAACCGTGAAAACATCTTTATCGAAGAACGCAACTACCCCTACTTTTTGCAACTCTATGCCAAACATCTCGATCCTATCGTAGACACCTACGCCTACTGC
>JAGQGA010001125.1 GCA_020432595.1 Anaerolineales bacterium
AGTTGCCCAGCAACATCCTATTCAAGTTTATTATGATAGGATAGTTGTAGGTGAATATGTTGCGGATTTGCTTGTTGAAGGGTTGGTCATTGTAGAACTTAAAGCGATTAAGCAGCTAACTGTCATTGAAGATGCCCAATGCCTGAACTATATCAGAGCAACCAACGTGCCAATCTGCCTTTTGCTCAATTTTGGGAAGCCAAAGATGGGGATCGAGCGTTTTGTGCATCCTTTATGGTCCACTCTTCCCACAAAGTAGATGATATAAGTGGATCTATTAATTTAACGGCCGATAAAGACAGAACTCTTATCTGTTTTCATCTGTGTTTATCTGTAGTTCATAAAATGAATCTTAATATTAACAAAGCGCGAGAGGAAACGCCGGGCTGTGAGAATGTGCTGCATTTTAACAATGCGGGGTCGTCGCTGATGCCACAGGTGGTGCTGGACAGCATGGTCGGTTATTTGCGGCTGGAGGCGATGATGGGGGGGTATGAGGCGGCGGGGAAAACTGAAAGTCTCGAAACCGTCTATGATCGCGTTGCCGAATTGCTGAACTGCCATCGGGATGAGGTGGCACTGATTGAAAACGCCACGCGGGCCTGGGATATGGCGTT
>JAGQGA010001126.1 GCA_020432595.1 Anaerolineales bacterium
CTGCGAATGGGACAAGTTAAAGTGCAGCGCGTAGTTAACCAGAAACGGCTTGCCAAACTTGGTCACATCCAGTACCAGTGCCGCTGGATCTACACCCAAATATCGCCCCAGCACCGTTCGCACCGTGCCGCGCCCCACCACATACCGCCGCCGATCCCGCGCAAAGTGAAACCTGTCTGCTCGCGCCTGTTCTTCAGCCGTTAGCAGCGGCCAAAAGGTGCCAAACGGCCGTTCCAGCCCCACCCGCCACACGTGCACCTCATCGTCTGCCAGCCCTAGGTCGGCCGGCGGCCATAGCCAGTGCATTGTTCAGTAATCGGTAATCGGTAATCGGTAATCAGTAATCGGTAAGACCAGGCCTAACTGATAACTGATAACTGATTACCGCTTACCGCTCCCCCTTGCCACATTAATCTCCCCCCGCAGTTTTTCCGCCGCCTCCCGCGCCGCGTCAGCAAAATCCAGCCCCTGCGAGGCGAAAATGATGCTGCGGCTGGAATTGATGACCGGCCCGGCTACGGCATCGGCTCCATACGCCACCGCCGCTGCCAGGTCGCCCCCCTGCGCCCCAATACCCGGAATCAAGAAGTTGGCCTGTGGTGCCAACTGCCGCGCCA
>JAGQGA010001127.1 GCA_020432595.1 Anaerolineales bacterium
CGCTCCTGATCGCCCGTGTATTTCTCGCCCATCAGATAGACTGCCTGCGCGTCATCAGGTGGGTTCCCTTGCGGGTCGCCCGCCGGTGTCGGCTCGATATGTGGCTCGGTCAGTGGTTGTTTGCTGCGGATGGCCGCATTCGGGTGGCGCAGTGACCAGTCGATCAGGGCATTCGCCAGCGAGATGATGCTTTGGGTATTGCGTCCGCTGTTGGGCAGCGCCAACGCCTTTACATCTATCTCATCCATAAAGTCGCGCAGGTAACGCGGATTGGCTGTGGTAAAGGTTTCGTAAATCGCCTGGTTAGGGTCGCCAACGCGCACCCAGTTGCCGCCCTCCCCGGCCAGCAGCCGCAGAATCTCTTCCTGGAGCTTGCTGCTGTCCTGGGCCTCGTCTTCTAAAATATAAGGAAAGCGCCGTCGCAGCCGCGCCAGATAATCGGCATCGCGCTGGAGGATGCGCAGCGCCAGCCGAATCAGGTCCTGGAAATCGACCGCACCGCGATAGCGCAGGCCGCGTTCATACTGCTCATAGAGTGTCGTGCAGATCGACGCCAGCGGCAAATTCTGCGGATGTTTTTGGATGCGTTCGATGGCTTCATCGTGGGTAATCTGCAT
>JAGQGA010001128.1 GCA_020432595.1 Anaerolineales bacterium
CTGCGCTGGCGCAACCTCCCCTTCGCCCGATAGCACGCCAAAGCGGGCGGCATCGCCCACTAAAAGTTGTGGTTGGGGGACAGATTGGGGGGTAGGAATAACGGCCGTTTCTGCTTCAACCGTCGGCGCGGGGGAAACGGCCGTTTCTGCCAGCGGCGTGCGCGTCGGCACAATCGGCTCCGGCGTAATCGTCGGCGTGGGTAATGGCGGCACCGCCCCGCCACACCCCACCAGGAACAGAAGTAATAGAAAAAGTCGCTGCACGCTGTGACAGTAATCAGTAAACAGTTATCAGTGGAGACTGGTCTAACCGATTACTGATTACCGATTACCGATTACCGAACCTAATCAGCCAAATCACTCACATCCTCAGCTTCCGCTTCGGCGACGGCAGCTAACGGCCGTTCCTTGTGAATCTGCACCATTGTCGTCAATGACCGCACCACGCCCAGCGTTTCCTTGACGTTTAGCTGGTCAAACAAAAACTCAAACTGGGTTTGCAGCGCATCGGCAATTTTCTGCTGGCTCTCCACGTCCATGTGCCACCATTCAGCCTTAAACTTGCCAACCGCCCGTTTGCGCGAGGAGTAAATAAACTGCTCTTCCGTCATGCCCG
>JAGQGA010000112.1 GCA_020432595.1 Anaerolineales bacterium
CCGAGACTCACTTCAACGTCAACTCAAGATAGTGCTTGAGGGCAGTGTTGCTTTCTGGCGTCGTGTTTCCCAAGCCGAAGGTGTATGGCAACTGGCACTGACTATCAGTGCTGGTTTGCTCGAAAATAAACCTTTGACCCAGATCATGGCTCCTTTTATGGCAGCTATCTGCACCGCTTAACGTTCGGCGTTTTGCTCATTGAATGAAACATTTCTCAGGCTCTTGCGCCTGAGGTCTTTTTAGGTTTGCCACTTGATAATCACCAAGGCTTCTTTGGCCTTCTTTTTTTCTTTTTTCTATTCAATTTTTAAGCTGCTAAAGTCGAGTAATCATTGTGTTTTTAGTTGTTGGAAGCTTTATTGGGCTTCTCGGTCAGAGCAACCAGGCTGTGGCATTTGCCCAAAAAACGCTTCCCGCCATCGGCGGGCTGTTTGGACATGACCCAGCAAGCCAACAGGCGGTTTCTTATATAGGTCAGCCAACGATCCACTTTGCCGTCATTGGTGATTTTGGCGACGAGACTAATGATGTTGCCGAACGCGCCGTTGCGGATATGGTTAAAGGCTGGAACCCCGATTTCATCATCACAACAGGTGATAATAATTACGAGAGCGGCAAAGCGGCCACGCTGGATCAAAATGTGGGACAATATTACAGTGAGTTTATCTATCCTTATACAGGAAGTTATACAGGCGGGCAGGCACCAAACCGCTTTTTCCCAGCGTTGGGCAACCACGATTGGGGCAGCAATGACATTCAGCCCTATTTAGATTACTTTCCCATCAGCACTAGCCCCGCCAATACCGGCAGCAGTGGCAATGAACGTTATTATGATTTTATTCAAGGCCCCGTTCACTTTTTTGCGGTGGACAACGACACAAAAGAACCTGACGGGGCTACGGATTCATCAAAGCAGGCAAAATGGCTTCGTCGGGAGATGACGAATTCGCCAATGCCGTGGCAACTGGTCTATCTGCATCATGCGCCATACTCCTCTGGCATTCGCCACGGTTCCATTGTTCCAAGCCAATGGCCTTTTGCCGAGTGGGGGGCAGATGCGGTTCTGGCGGGTCATGATCATAGCTATGAGCGCATTCACCAGGAGGGAATCGTCTATTTTGTGAATGGGCTTGGTGGCCGCCCGTTGCGTGGTTTTGCTGACCCTGTACCTGGCAGTGAAGTGCGCTACAGCGATGATTATGGGGCGATGCTTGTAGAGGCTACCCCTACCCAAATAACTTTTTCTTTTTATGCCATTACCAACGGTGGGACATTGATTGATCAATACACCATTTCAAAATAACAGGAATATTTGACATGAATCTCATTGAAGCAATTATTTTAGGCATTGTGCAGGGCGCAACAGAATTTCTGCCGGTTTCTAGTTCAGGGCATTTGGTTTTGATACCGTCCTTATTCAATATGGCGCAACCCACGCTCTCTTTTATCGCCATTATGCATTTGGGGACGTTAACGGCCGTTCTCATCTACTTCTACCGCGACCTCTTAAAAATCATGCAGGCCGTTTGGGACGGTGTGCGTCAGGCTGCGCCCCTGGCAACAACTGAATCACGCTTAGGCTGGTTCATCGTCGCCGGGTCAATCCCTGCCGCCCTGGCCGGGCTAACCTTGTCCGACTTTTTTGACAGTGCCTTTGGCAGCCCGATGATGGTGGCTGGGCTGCTGCTGGTAACGGCCGTTCTCCTCATCATCGGTGAGCGGCTCATGACCGGCAATAAAGCGTTGTCGCAAATGACCTGGAAAGATGCCTGGGTCATCGGCTTTCTGCAAATGGCCGCCTTGTTGCCCGGCGTTTCCCGCAGCGGCAGCACCTTGATGGCGGGTTTGAAGTCTGGTTTTAACCGTGAGGATGCTGCCCGCTACAGCTTCCTGCTAGGCATTCCCGCCATTGTAGGTGCTGGCATGTTGGGCATCCTTGACGTGGTACAAGCCAATCAACTGGCGGCTCAACTCCCCCTCTTTCTAGCCGGCTTTCTCATCGCTGCCATCACGGGATATTTTTGCATTCATTTCCTGCTGCGCTGGCTGCAAAGCCACAATCTCTATGTTTTTGCTGGCTACTGTGCCGCTTTTGGTGTTTTCAATTTGGTGCTCGCATGGTTAAGATAACACTCTCCCCCCAAAGTAACATGGATCCTTTTGTCAAAGAACAGGTTTCGGCCGAATTAAAACAGCTTGCCCAGCTTTTACGGTCTGCTGGTGCATCTATTCACAGAGTATTGGCCTTAACGTGGCGTTGGCTTTTGTTGATGGGATTAACGGCCGTTTCCCTTTCCCTCTCCCTTGCCACCCTCTCCGGCTTTGTCCCCCTGCTGGCCCCCACCAGCCGCCTGCTGCGGCGGCTCAACTGGGTGGCGGAACTCACCAGCCATTGGCGGCCGCACTATTTGGTGCTTTTGCTATTGTTTACGCTCCTATTTGTCTGGCGTAAACGATATGGAAGGGCGGCCTTAACGGCCGTTTTTGCCACCATCAACCTCGTCCTCGTCGCCCCCCTCTATGTCCCATCCGCCGCCAGCGTCGTCCATGCTGCCGATGCCCCCACCTATCGTGCCGTCATGCTCAATGTCTACACCGACGGCAAACATTACGGCGAGGTGCTCGACTTTCTGCACACCGCCGACCCCGATGTCATTGTGCTGACGGAAGTGCTGCAAGGGTGGAGCAAGGCACTGGAACCCTTGCTGGCGACCTATCCCTACACCAATTACGAAGCCGCTAGAAATTACGGCGGTACCGTCATTTACAGCCGCTTCCCCTTGGCCGCTGGCAGTTCGTTTGCGGCGATTTCGGCCAATGGCAATGGGCGACCCACCGCCCTGGTGCAGCTTGACATCGCGGGGCAGCCCATTACGGTCATTGGCACGCATCCCCGTTCGCCCCAAAGCGTGGGGCGCATGGAGGAACGCAATGCTCAAATGGTGGAGTTGGGTAACAAGGTGGCGCAGCAATCGGGAGCCGTCTTGCTGCTTGGCGACCTCAACACTACGCCCTGGTCGCCCATTTTTAAGCAGTTTTTGGCGCTGTCGGGGTTGACAAACGGCCGTTTGGGTTTCGGTCTCCAGGCCACCTGGCCCTCGCTCGTTGGCAGCCTCGGCATCCCCATTGACCATGCCCTCATCTCCCCCGGCATCTACATTACCCAATTCCAACGTGGCCCCAACGTCGGCTCTGACCATTATCCCATCATCGTTGATTTTGCTCTGGACGCTCCCGCTTCGAGCAACTAACCAATGGGACGACGGACGCCGGGGCTATTTCCGTCGTCCGTCGTTCTATCACAAACAAACCACAAACCGCGTTCCCACCCCCAACTCACTCTCCACCGTAATTTGCCCTCCATGTGCCCGCGCAATTTCCTGGGCAATCGCCAACCCCAAACCCGCCCCGCCCTGCCCATTTTTCCCTGCCCCACGCCCCCTATCCGCCTCTGCCCGATAAAACCGATCAAACAATTGCGGCAAATGGTCGGGTGCAATGCCGGGGCCGCTATCGCAGATGGCAATATTGACACGGCTGCCCGCCTGCGTTGTCGTGATCCGCACTTCCCCACCCAGTGGGGTATATTTGATGGCGTTATCAAGCAGGTTGAGAAAGAGACGGATAAGGAGATCCATGTCGCCGCGCACTTTCAAACCCGCTGGTATTGTTTCTTGAAGCTGGATGGATTTGGCTGCGGCCAACGGTCGTATTTGGTCTACCACCGCCCCCAAAAACGATTCCAGTTCTACCCAATCCCACGCCACACGATATTGCCTTTGATCCAGTCGCGCCATAAACAGCAAATCATTGCTCAAGCGAATAAGCCGATCCACTTCTTCTTCCATCACCGCCAGCGTTTCCATACACGCCCCCGTTTCACGCGGCTTACTCAGCGTCACCCCAATGCTTCCCTTCAGCACCGTCAGCGGCGTTCGCAGTTCATGGGCAGCATCCCCCGTAAAGCGGCGTTCTCGTTCAAAAGAGGTTTGCAACCGCCCCAACATCCCATCAAATGTTTGCGCCAAACGGCCGATTTCGTCGGCCGGCCCCTCATAGCCAATACGCCGGCTCAAATCATCGGCTGTAATCGTTTGCGCCGTGCGTGTCATTTGGTCAATGGGTTGCAACGCCTGCGAAGCCAGCCAAAACCCGCCCAGCCCCGCCAGCACCAGCGCCAGCGGCAGCCCCAAGGCCATTTGCCGCCGCAAATCCCTGAGGGCATTTTCCAGCCGCTCCATATCCTGACGCACCTGTAGCCAGCCGGTTATAGAGTCAATCGTGACTTCCTGGCTCAAAATGCGCCACCCCTCACCATGTTCCTGGCGAGAGGTATAACCAGTAGGCAGCACGGTATAAACAGGTTCATCCTTGTTATTGCCCAACTTGTCCCACACTGCCCCGTCAGCCGAGAGTAGATAGACAACAAAATCGTCGTCCAGATGCTGCAACTCGACCCGATTCTCATCTAAATTTTGAAATGCAAGCTGACCGCCTTGGTCTTGCATATTTAAGGTGGCCTGGACCGCTGCTAATTCCAGGGCATGGTCAATTTGCGAGAGCATGGTGCGCTGGGTTTGCCAATAGACAAACGCCCCCATAAGCAGCAAAATGGCTCCAAGTGCCCCTGTAAACCAAAGTGCCAGCCGCAGGCGAAGCGGGATGTAGACCAAGAGTTGGCGAATATTTTTCATACGTCCTCGGCACTTAAGCGATAGCCAACGCCGCGCACCGTTTGGATAAGCGAACTGTCGCCATCTTGATCCAATTTGCGCCGTAGGTAGCCAATGTAAACATCAATGACGTTGGATTCGTGGTAAAAGTCGAAATTCCAGACGTGTTCGCCAATTTGGGTGCGGGTGAGTACCTGGTTGGGGTGGCGCATGAGGAATTCGAGCAGGGTGTATTCGCGGGGGTGGAGTTCGATAAAACGGCCGTTTTGCCGCACCTCATGCTTCACCAAATCCATCTCCAACCCACCCACCCGCAGCAACTGCCCCGTTTGCAGCGGCGGGCGGCGCAGCAGTGCCCGGATGCGAGCCAACAGTTCAGCAAAGGCAAACGGCTTCACCAAATAATCATCCGCCCCCGCATCCAGCCCCGCTACGCGGTCTTCAACCGTATCCCGCGCTGTCAGCATCAATGCCGGGGTCTTATCGCCCCGCCGCCGCAGTTCTCGCAGCAAACCCAGCCCATTCATTCCCGGCAGCATGATGTCCAACAGCAGCAGGTCATAGCTGGCGGCTAGGGCATAGGCCAGCCCTTCCTTGCCATCCGTTGCCACATCCACCGCATACCCTTCTTCCACCAATCCTTGCACGACGAAGCGGATAATGTTGGCTTCGTCTTCTACAAACAATACGCGCATATTAATAACCTCTGGGGCAACAGTATAAGCACCAAGATTAAGATGGCGATGAGTTGAGGGAGAAAGAAGCGTAAAAAAGCAAAACTATCTTGACACCCTCCCCAATCTATGCTAATTTGAAACCCAATTCTTGGGAAAGGTATTGATTGATGAATTGGCGATTAGCAGCCCAACGATTAGACAGCTTACGCGACCTTAATAGCCGCGTTAGTTTGCATTGCTGGAGTTTGCCCGCCAAATAAATCAGCTTTTCTTTAATTGTTTTCATGTTGATTTAGGCCACAGGCATACCAGCCCTGTGGCCTTTTTGTTTTATGCACAACATTTGCTTTTATTTACTACTCCTCTTACCAGGCCCAACACCGGGGCTGGCCGCTGCGCCAGCCGAGCGCGGCTTCCTGCCCGTGCTGACGGTGTTGGGCAAGTAACGGCAGGCTAGAGATTGGGGATTAGAGATTGGAGATTGGTGTGGTTCACAATCTCCAATCTCCAATCCCCAATAACCAATCAACCAACACATAGAACGAGGATTGGAATCCTCGGCTACAAGGGTAAGATGAGTAAAAAATACAATTTTGAGCAAGTGGAAGCAACATGGCGGCCGGTGTGGGAAGCGATGGATTTGTATGCAGCGGGTAATGACCCAAACAAGCCGGATCGCTATATTCTGGACTTTTTCCCCTACCCTTCGGGGTCGGGATTGTCGGTGGGGCACGCCCGCAACTATGTGCCAACGTGTGTGTCGTCGCGGTTTTTGCGGATGCAGGGGTATAACGTGCTGCACCCGATGGGGTGGGATGCGTTTGGGCTGCCGGCCGAAAATTACGCCATCACCCACAACATTCACCCCCGCGAATCCACGCGGCTGTTTTGCGATACCTACCGGCGGCAGATGAAGCTGCTGGAATGTTCCTACGACTGGGCGCGAGAACTCAATTCTACCCATCCCGATTATTACCGCTGGACGCAGTGGTTTTTTCTGCTGCTGTATGAGCGTGGGCTGGCGTACCGGGCGTTGGGCGAGCAGTGGTGGTGCCCAAGCTGCCAGACGATTTTGGCAAATGAGCAGGTGGAAAACGGCCGTTGTTGGCGTTGCGACAGCGAAGTAACCAAGAAGGCACTACAGCAATGGTATTTCAAAATCACGGAATACGCCGACCGGCTGCTGGCTGATTTGGACGCGATTGATTGGCCGGAGCCGATTAAGCTGATGCAGCGCAACTGGATTGGGCGGTCGGAGGGGGCGGAGGTTGTCTTTCAGACCGCCACGGGCGATGACATTCCCGTGTTTACCACGCGGCCGGACACCCTGTTTGGGGTGACGTTTTTGGTGCTGGCTCCTGAGCATCCATTGGTGGGGAAGATAACGACGGTAGGGCAGCAAACGGCCGTTTCTGACTACATCACCCAGTCGCGGCGCAAAAGCGAGATTGACCGCCAAGCGACCAATCAGACCAAAACGGGTGTGTTCACCGGCAGTTTTGCCACTCACCTGCTAACTGAACAGCCTATTCCCATTTGGGTGGCCGACTACGTGCTGATGGGATACGGCAGCGGCGCGGTGATGGGGGTTCCCGGCCACGACGAGCGTGACTTTGCCTTTGCCCAGCAGTATGGGCTGGAAATGATTGAGGTGGTTACGCCTTCTGGGCAACCGCAGGGCGTTGGTGCTTGTTTCACTGACTATGGGGTGTTGATTAATTCGGGGAAGTATAGTGGTATGGATTCACAAACGGCCGTTTCCCGCATCACCGCCGACCTGGAAGCAAGCGGTAAAGGCTGCCAACAGGTCAGCTATAAGCTACGCGACTGGCTGATTTCGCGGCAGCGGTATTGGGGGGCACCCATTCCCATTGTTCACTGCGAAAGCTGCGGCGCGGTACCGGTGCCGGCTGACCACCTGCCGGTGCAACTGCCTGACATTGATGATTTTGCGCCTTCGGGAAACGGCCGTTCGCCTCTGGCCCGCGCCACCGATTGGGTCAACACGACTTGCCCCCGCTGCGGCCAACCGGCCCAACGCGAAACCGATACCATGGACGGCTTTGCCTGCTCCTCCTGGTACTTCCTGGGTTTTGCCAGCCCCCACTACGAAGATGGCCCCTTCGACCCCGCTGCCGTTGCCCGTTGGCTGCCGGTGGATACCTATGTGGGCGGAGCGGAACACGCTGTGATGCACCTGCTGTACGCTCGCTTTTGGACAAAGGTGATGGCTGACGCGGGGCTGATTTCGTTTACGGAGCCGTTTTCCCAGCTACGCAACCAGGGGATGCTGCTGTCGAACGTGGACGGCCGTAAAATGTCGAAGTCACGCGGCAATGTGGTCACGCCGGATGAGGTGGCGGCTCAGTATGGTACGGATGCTTTGCGCGGCTGTGTGCTGTTCCTGGGGCCATTTGATGCGGAGGTGACGTGGGAGGAAACGGCCGTTCGTGGCGTGGCTCGTTTTCTAGATCGCTTTTGGCGGCTAGTACAGGAAGTAAATCACGCAAAGGCGCAAAGGCGCGAAGGGTCAAGGGAGTTTGAGCGGCGGCAGCATGAGCTGGTGCAGCGGCTGACCCATGATATGGAGCAGTTTCGCTTTAACACGGCGGTGGCGGCACTGATGGAGCATCTGAACTATCTGCTGGCGGCGTGGGAGGCGGGCGAGGGCAGCATGGCGCAGTGGGAGGAGATGCTGAATGTTTGTACGCGGCTGCTGGCTCCGATTACGCCGTTTATCAGTGAAGAGGTGTGGCAGAACGTGCTGGGGCAGGCTGGCTCAGTGCATCAGCAATCGTGGCCGTCGTTTGACGCGACGAAGGCGGCGGCGGAACAGGTGACGATTGTGGTGCAAGTGAATGGCAAGGTGCGGGATCGAATTGTGGTGGCGGTGGGGGAGGAAGAGGAGAGGGTTAGGGAAACGGCCGTTTCTTCCCCCAAAGTCCAGCAAGCCATCAACGGTCAACCCATCCGCAACATCATCGTCATCCCGCAAAAACTGGTCAATATTGTGGTTGGCTGAGAATGGTAAAAAGCGTAGCTAAGGATTTATGCCCCTGGCTACGCTTTTCTAAAGCATTTGCTGAAACTGGGTCAGGTTGACGGTCTGAACCTTTGGAAAATCAATATCTTTGAGCACATTAAAATGCTTGTCATGGGTCACGATGAAATCTGCATTGCTGGCTATGGCGCAGTCAACAAACTTGTCGTCATCGGGATCAAGCCGAATCAACTGCCAATTGTAATAGACTTCAGTCTTGGACACATTGGGAAGGAGTAACAACGCGCGGATGACATTTTTAGCGACGGGAACAGAATATTTGGCAGAGATAATCTCCTCATATTCCATCAAAATTTCGTTTGTAAGAGCGATTTCGTAGAGTTGGTTGAGCAAAGCCCGGAAAAGCCAATGGTATTGGGACTTGCTGGAAATAGAAACCAACAGAACATTGGTATCAAGAACAACCTTCATGCCTTATTCCTCAGCTAGCCAATCATCCATATCGGCATTTTTTAGGTTTTTATCGCTCCATATTTGATCGGCTTCCTGAATGGCTTTTCGCGCAAAAAAGTTAGCCAATAACTGCTTCAACTCAAGCAATTCCTGCTGCTCTAAACTAGTGGAATAAAGTTTGATGATCTCTAGCTGTAAATTGGTTAAGGTTGAAGGATACATTTTTGCCCTGCCTAGCTACTTGCTTTCTATTACTGCTGACATTATACAACAATTGCCATGAGCTTTGCATTTAACGGCCGTTTCTTCCCCCAAAATACAGCAAGCCATCAACGGTCAAACCATTCACAACATCATCGTCATCCCGCAAAAACTGGTCAATATTGTGGTTGGCTGAGAATGGTAAAAAGCGTAGCCGGGGATTCATATCCTCGTTTGACATCAACTCAAACGCACGATAGAAAGCGCGGCTACGCTCATTTTGGATACACTACCAGGGTTTGGTTGGCTGCGACATCTGTTAACTGCGTGATGGTGCCGTTAGGCCAGATGATCTCAACGGAGCTAACTAGGGTGGCATTACCCAAACCGAAGTGAAGGCGGGGGTCTTCGGAGGCGAGGTAGCTGCTGCCGACGTGGCGTTCGCGCACAAGCTGTCGGCCGTCGGGCAGGGTAACTATGGCTTTTAGCCCTGGTTGGAAGTCGGCGGTGGCAATTTGGAGCCAGTTGCCGGAGAGACGCTGGTTTTGCAGCAGAACGGCCGTTCCGCCCACTGTATTAATCGCCACATCCAAATCCCCGTCATTGTCATAATCAGCCACCGCGCTGCCCCGCGCCATCAGCGGCCCAAGCCCATCCTGACCCAACCCCACAAGCTGCGTCCACTCCCGCAACTGCCCCGGTTCCCCTTCCGACAGGCGGTTGCCATACAGCCGCACCAGTTCCGCATCGGCGGCCAGGTCGGTGATGGGCACGTGGCCGTTAACCACCAGCAAATCTTCGTCAGCGTCGTGGTCAAAGTCGGCCCAGGCTGTGCCCCAGCCGGTCATGTTATTGCCCAAGCCGCTGATGCCCACGCGAAAAGTGCTGTAAAGAAAGGTAAGATTGCCCGTTTCATCCATTTGGTTGCGGTAGAGCGCGTTTAACTCGGTGTCCCAATTGGTGACGAGGAGATCAAAACGGCCGTTATTGTCATAATCCCCCCCTGCAACTCCCATCCCACTGCCCGAATCATTCGTGCCTGCCTCCTGGCTCACATCCACAAACTGGAACCCGGCACTATTGGTGGCTGGCTCATTTAGGTACATTCGGTTTGGGTGGCCGTCGTTGGCAATGTAAAGGTCAAGGTCGCCATCATTGTCAAAATCGCTCATCAACGAACCCAGCCCCCGCTCCTCGCGCAGCAGCCCCACCGCTTCGGTCACAGGGCTAAATGTGCCATCGCAGTTGTTTAGGTAAAGGTGATCCGGCAGGCCATAAAAATCTTGCGGAAACGCCCCAACCGGGTTTTCCACCATCTTTTCCAGGTCAATATAGGCGGCGACAAAAAGATCGGCATAGCCATCGCCATTTAAATCGCCCGCACTCGCCGCTGAATTCCATTCGGGTGCGTCCACTCCCGCCAGCCGTGCCCCTTCCAGAAACGTGCCGTTGCCCTGGTTCCACAGCAGTGCATTGGGGCCATCTACCGTCACGTAAAGGTCATCCCAGCCGTCGCCGTTCAAATCGGCGGCAATGCAGCCATTGCCACGCACGCTCAACGCGGTGCCGCTAATTAGGCTGACATCGGTAAACACGCCCTGGTTATTTTGATACAGGCGGTTGTAGGGCAAGCCGCCGTGGCTGTAGAGGTATTCCTGCTCGGCCAGGGCGTAGCTGTTGACCAGATACAAATCAAGCCAGCCATCGCGGTTGTAATCTATCCAGCACAATCCGGCTCCCATCATGGCGGCGGGGTCTTCGGAGATGGCGTTGATGAAGGCGCGGTGCTGAAAATCCAGGCCGACCTGTTGGGCAACGTTTACAAATTGAATATCAGGTGGAGCTGAGGGGGCAGAAACGGCCGTTTCCACTAGCGACGCGACCACCTCCGCCTCCTCATTTGTCTCATTTCCCATTGGGGCAATCTCTTCACCCAGCAGCTTTGCCACCGATGTTGATGGAGCCAGCAGCGCCGGGTTTGTCACCTTCAGCACCCGCCCACTAAAAATCTCACTCACAATCAGATGACCGTCGCGGTCAAAGGCAAATGAACCGGGGAAATTGAGGTCAACCAGCACCGTTTGCAGCGTACCGTCTGGCTGGAGATAGCTCAAACGACCGCTATTTGGCAAATATCCTTGCCCCGAAAAACAGGAGCCATCCTCGGCAAAACGGGCAAACTCCAGCAGCCAAATCGTGCCATCCGCCGCCTGCACCACGTCAATCGGCATATTCAACCCGCCCAGCACCGTGCGCTGGCTGCGGTTCATGTCAATG
>JAGQGA010001129.1 GCA_020432595.1 Anaerolineales bacterium
CCCATGCCGGGCTGGTGCGGCTGATGCGGCAGCGGGCGCAAGAGGCCAGCATTGCCCACCAAATGGAGGTGCTGACTGGCGGCACCACCGATGCCCGCCCGATGCAAATTGCCAATGCTGGCTGCGCGGCGGGGTGCATTTCGATTCCCTGTCGCTATGTTCATACCCAAAGCGAAACGGTGGACGCCAACGATGTAGAGGCGTGTATCCAGCTTTTGGTGGAGATTTTGGCAAAGCCGATTGAGTTATAGGGATTGGAGATTGGAGATTGATGAGGGTTCACAATCTCCAATCTCCAATCTCTAATCTCGAACCAGGCGAGCAAAAATCCAGCTTAGGGTCAGGGTGGGTATGGGGCCGGTAAAGGGGATGAGGGCTTCGATGGTGGAGAAGCCGCGCAAGGCTTTGAGGCCGAGCCGGTCGAGGATGACCCAGGCGAAGGGGGCAGCGAGAAAATCCAGCGACAGATCCAGCAAGTCTATAAACAGGACGACAATGAAGGGCGTGTAGCGCAGGGTTTCCATGAAGCCCAAATCTTGGGGGATGTCAATGCGCTTCATGCGCCAGATGGCAAAGAGGAAGAGAATGATTGCCAAGATGAGGGCAACCATCATG
>JAGQGA010001130.1 GCA_020432595.1 Anaerolineales bacterium
GCTCCTTGTTGATACCCAGGAAAAATTGGCGCAAAAAGAAAACAGCAAACGGCGACATCAAGAAGGTGGGGGCAATGATGCCCAGGTAGGTGTTGTCCCATTCCAGGTCGCGGATTAAAAGGTAGTTAGGAATGAGGGTAACGATGGCCGGAACCATCAGGCCAGTGAGATAAGCGAAGAATATCTTCTCTCGGAACGGAAATTTAAGGCGGGCAAAGGCGTAGGCGGCCAGCGCGCTAAAAAAGGTCTGGCCCACCACCACCAGCACGGTGACGATGACGGAGTTGCGCAGAAAGAGCCAAAAGTTGATTTGTTGACCCGAACCACCGGCGGCAACGGCCGTTTCTGTATCAACCTGGCCTAACACGCGGGCATAGTTAATGGTGGTGAAGCCAACCGGTGCTAACGACTCTGGGCTGGCTAGCATTTCGCGCTGGGTGGAAAGCGAAGTGCGAATGACCCACCAGAAAGGAAAGAGGATAACGATGAGGGCCAAAATAATAACTAGCCAGGATAAAACTTTGCCCCACTTTATTTTTATTCTTCGCGGCGCGGCTGGTTGGGAAACAGTGGTTATGCTGCTCATGATCATTTCTCCTTAGGCAACTAGGCCAG
>JAGQGA010001131.1 GCA_020432595.1 Anaerolineales bacterium
CGACGGCGGCACCTCTGGTTCACTCGATGGCGTTGGCATCCCGCAGCGCGGCGGCGACCTTGAGCTAACGGTGACGGTGAATTATCTCGATGATTTCAACCAGCCCCAGGCGTTTAGCGACACGCTAACGATTTCGGTTGCAGAGCCGGTGACAGAGGACGAAACGGCCGTTTCTTCCCCCAGCGACACCCCACCCGAAGACGAAGGCTTTCTCGGCAAACTGTGGCGCTTCGTGCGCGGCATGTTGGGGCTAGGCAGTTAAAGAGAGTAATCAGTTATCAGTTATCAGTCAAGCAACTGATTACCGATTACTGATTACCGATTACCAACCGACCATGAGACCAATCGAACTGCTCCGTCTCGTAAAAAACAACCTGCTCCGCATGAGAATCCGGGTGCTGATGACCTCGGCCGGGGTGTTTATTGGCACAACGGCCGTTATTCTCCTCGTCTCCCTGGGTGCCGGGCTGCAACGCGCCATCGTCAGCAGCTTTGGCGATGTCGCCGACCTGACCGAAATCCAGGTTTCCCCACCCGGCATTGCCTTTTTTGGACCAACGGCCGTTAATACCCAAAGCAGCAGCGACCTGATCATTAACGACCGCACCATCAGCG
>JAGQGA010001132.1 GCA_020432595.1 Anaerolineales bacterium
CCAACAACTTCAAGTTCCATGTTAATCTCCTAATTTAGAATCAAATCGCCTATGTGCCACAACGGGATTTTACTTGGATTTGCCAGATTTTGCAGCCATTTATTTTGCGGTATCTGTGCCGTACAAATGGCTAAGCCGCTGTTTGTACTCCTCGTAATCTGTGAGCAGGCGTGGGTAGCTTTTGTGCATCAAGGGGGAGGAGATCAAGAAATCGGCCGTGGTGCGATTGGTGGCCACGGGGATGTTCCACACGGTAGCCAGGCGCAGCAGCGCTTTTACGTCCGGGTCGTGGGGCTGGGCTTGCAGCGGATCCCAGAAGAATATCAGGGTGTCGATCTCGCCTTCGGCAATTTTGGCCCCGATTTGTTGGTCGCCTCCCAGCGGGCCGCTCATCAGCTTGATAATGTCTAAACCAAGCTCTGTTTCTAGCAGCCAGCCTGTGGTGCCGGAGGCAAAAAGCGTGTGTTCTTGCAAAACCTCCAGGTTAAATTTGGCCCAGGCCAGCAGATCGTCTTTTTTGTGGTCGTGGGCAACCAGGGCAATCTTCTTGCATGGCTGCATGAGAACTTCTTGTTGTGCCATATTTTCTCCTTCGAAAATAATTTAACCGCGGAG
>JAGQGA010001133.1 GCA_020432595.1 Anaerolineales bacterium
CGGCCGATATTACCCTGATGCGCGGCGATTTACGCAGCGTGCCACAGGCAATTCGGCTGTCGAAGGCGACCATGCGGAATATTTGGCAAAATTTGGGCTGGGCATTTGGCTATAATACGGCTCTCATCCCCATTGCCGCCGGGATTTTAGCCCCGTTTGCCTGGGCACCGGAGTTTTTGCGGCAGCTTCACCCCATTTTGGCGGCAGGAGCAATGGCGTTTTCCAGCATTAGCGTGGTGAGCAATGCGCTGCGGCTGCGGCGATTTCGTTAATAAGTATCGGAATCAACTTTATGTCACGCAAAGACGCAAAGTCGCCAAGCATTGTCCCTTTGTGCCTTCGCGCCTTTGCGTGAGAAGTTCTTGTTTTCGATATTCATAGGGGCGCAGCGTATTTGCTGTATCCTGGCTTTTATGCCTTCAGGCTCTGCAGTGCTTGCTGTGCTTTGGTGCGAAGGTCGGAATTGCAATCATGGGCGGCGATGTGGCTTAATGCTTGCTCAATGCGTGGATCAGGGGAATGGAAGCGAAAGGTATCGAGCATTCTATGGCGCACCTTGTCGCTTTCGTCGTGGAGGGCAGCCTCAATGAGCAGGTTGATGCCGTCAACGGGGA
>JAGQGA010001134.1 GCA_020432595.1 Anaerolineales bacterium
ACCAAGCGTACCTTGGAATGTTTTTCGATGACAGGGGCAACGGCCGTTATCAACGTCTCGAAATTTTTCTCTTTGGCCAACCGCCCCACAGAAATCAACAGAATGTCATCGTCGGACCAACCATGCTCCTGGCGCACATCGCCCGCCTCTGCCTGCTGGTAAGTTGCCACATCAATGCCGGTGGGAACGGCCGTAATCCCCTCAGTTACCCCATATGTTTCCGTCAAAATCTTTTTGATGCTTTCGCTGGGCACCACAATGTGCTGACATTGGCTCATGTAATCGCCAATCCAGCGTTCAATCACCTGCTTTGCCAAATTTTTGGGCACGCCAAACGCGTAATGGCTGTATTCACGGTAACGCGTGTGGTGGGTAAACACCAGCGGGATGTGCATTGCCTCTGCCTTACGTGCCGCCACCTGACCCAGCAGCGCCGGGTGATGGGCATGAATCACGTTTAGCTTGAGCGAAGGCAGCAGCGTGTCTACAAAGTTGGAAACCGGAATCGTCAACGGATACTCCTGCAAAGGGAGATGCAGGGCCGGATAGCGAAAAACAAACGGCTCTTCATCCTCATACTCACGGTCTGTTTGGGCAAAAACAAAAACGTTAT
>JAGQGA010001135.1 GCA_020432595.1 Anaerolineales bacterium
CCGCCGAAGCCGTGCGTTTATCCGGCCAGGTGCTGCCCGACCTCGCCTTTGTGGATGTGGTGCTAGCCGACGAGGACGGCATCCACTGCACCCGCCGCATCAAACACGCCTCCCCCGCCTCCCGCATCATCCTCATCAGTGCCTACCCCGACCGTGAATTTCATCGGCGCGGTCTGGATGCCGGGGCCACGGCCCTAGTAGACAAAAAAGACCTCGATGCCGCTGCCTTGCAGCAGATTGTTGAAGATACTTTTCGGTAATCAGTGACCAGTACTGATAACTGATAACTGATAACCGATTACTGATTACCGATTACTTCCCAACAAATGACACCCCTTCTGGAAATCAACCGCCTCTCCAAAAAGCTGGGCAATCTGACGGCTCTGCGCCGCGTGTCGTTGGCGGTTGCGCCGCATGAGGTGGTGGGGGTAGCCGACCGGGGGGAAGTAGGCAAAATGGCACTGTTTCGCATTCTGGGCGGGGTGCTGGCGCCTGACAAGGGTGAGGTAACGGTAAACGGCCGTCGGCTGCAGTGGCCCTTTCACGCTCAACAGCTTGGCATCAACATGCTCTATCCGGAGCCAGCTTTGGTGGATGGACTGGACGTAACA
>JAGQGA010001136.1 GCA_020432595.1 Anaerolineales bacterium
CTCCCGGATAGCCGGATCAATCGGAATTCGTCCTAAAAATGGGATCTCAAATTTCTGAGCGGCACGTTCCCCACCACCAGTCGAAAAAATTTCTGTCCGTTCGTGACAATGTCCACAAACAAAATAACTCATATTTTCAATCACCCCGAGCAACGGGACATTCACCTTTTTGAACATCGTCATGCCTTTCCTCACATCCTGCAGAGCCACTTCCTGCGGAGTGGTCACAGTAATCGCTCCGGTCAACGGCACTAATTGCGACAAGGTTAAAGGCACATCTCCAGTCCCAGGAGGCAAATCGATCAGCAAATAATCCAGTTCCCCCCAGACCACATCACGAAAAAATTGCTGGATCGCCGAATGAACCATGGGTCCACGCCACACCACGGGCGTGTCTTCCGGCACGAAAAATCCCATGGAAATCACTTTCACTCCCTGCCCCTCGGCAGGCAGAATTTTGTCCCCATCCTTTCCAGGCTCTTTTGACACCCCGATCATCAGAGGAATATTCGGTCCATACACATCCGCATCCATTAATCCTACCGCATAGCCTTGCTGCTTAAGCGCAACTGCCAGGTTTACGGTAACCGTGGATTTGCCGACTCCGCCTT
>JAGQGA010001137.1 GCA_020432595.1 Anaerolineales bacterium
AAAACGGTATCGCTTTTAACCTCAACCCTACTTACGATTTCACGCTTGATATCCACCAAGATTACAACGATTGGGCAAATCTATCTCTAAGCGGGTTGAACGACGCTGATGGTACCTTTCCCTTCCCGGAAATTATTACGGAAGAACCGCTGCCTGACTGGATAACCAGTCAACCGCCCGTGATTGATACCGAATAGGCCAAGGAATCTGTATCAGCACCTAATCTGGATCAACCAAAGCAGTTTTTTAGACAAGATTTACACGATTCTTCAGAGCTTTCAACGCTAATCGTGAAAAATCGCGTAAATCCTGTCAAAAATTCTTGTTCATCTGTTAATCTGGCGACCCCGGCAGCACGCCTCCCCGCGCTTGGTGGCCTTGTCCTATGACTAGGAAGGCCTTGGGGTCGGCTTCCAAGACCACCGAACGTAGGCCATCCACATCCGGCCGGCGCACCGTGCAAAATAGGATGGTGTGTTCCTCGTTGGTAAACATCCCCTGCCCCCGCCACCCCGTCACCCCCAACCCGGTGCGGGTAAACAGGGCATCCGCTACGGCACGCGGCTGGTCAGTGACAATAAATGCCATGCGGATGACGCTTGGCCCCTCC
>JAGQGA010001138.1 GCA_020432595.1 Anaerolineales bacterium
CATCATGCCATAGCGCAAAAATTCGGCGTTTTCCAGGCCGGGGATAAGCCGCAGAACGCGCCGCTGCTCACCCCACTTGAGGTTGGTCTGGAAACCCACAATGTTGTACAGGGAACCGACGAGGTTATCTTGCCGCAGCTGAACGACGGCGTACGGCCGTTTGCCATTGCGCGGATCGATCAAACCCACGGGACGCATCGGGCCAAACGCCAACGCTTTGCGCCCGCGCTGGGCCATCACTTCCACCGGCATGCAGCCTTCAAAAAAGTGGGGATCTTCCTGCTCAAACTGCTTGAGCGTGATTGTTTCAGCAGCCAGCAGCGCATCGCAGAAGCGATCATACTCTTCTTTGGTCATGGGGCAGTTGATGTAGTCGCCCTCTTCCTGCCCGTCATCGTAGCGAGATTGGCGAAAGGCGATGTTCAAATCAATGGAGTCATGATCCACAATGGGCGAGACGGCATCGTAGAAGTAGAGGTACTGCTCTCCGGTGAGTTGGCTAATGCTGGCGGTGAGTGCTGAAGAGGTCAGCGGGCCGCTGGCAATGATAGCGGGTGTGTCGGGAACGGCCGTTACTTCCTCACGAATCAGCGCAATGTTGGGGTGAGCT
>JAGQGA010000113.1 GCA_020432595.1 Anaerolineales bacterium
AACGCCCTTGGCACCATTTACGAGGTCTTTTTTATCTGGCGTGATGCGTTCAAACGGGGCAGCCGTTTTGATGTGGCCGAATTTGACGTGATGGGGCGGGAGGCGGTGACGTTTGGCGGCAATTTTGACCGAGATGCGGCGACGTTTTGGCGCGGCACGCACCCGCGTGGGCTGCGCTGGGCCTTTTTGGACTGGGATTTTCCGGGGCTGCAAACGGCCGTTTCCCTCGACGGCACGCTCAACGACAACCGCGACCTAGACAAGGGGTGGTTTGTGGAGATGGCGCTGCCGTGGGCGGGGATGAACTGGCTGGCAAACGGCCGTTCGTTGCCGCCACAAAACGGGGATGAATGGCGCATGTTTTTCGGCCGTTTCCAAAAGCTACTGGCCGGTGGCACCGAACTCGAACCCCACCCTGCCTGGTGCTGGACACCCCACGGCGTTTACGACACCCATCGGCCAGAATCTTTCACTTGCGTCCAATTTTCCACAGCGTATGTGGATGAGTAGCAGGAGATTGGAGATTAGAGATTGACACTGGTAGAACAGCAATCTCCAATCGCCAATCTCCAATCCCTATGAACCTTCCCCCAGCCCTCTTCGCCCTCGGCGGCATGGTGCTTTATTTGCTGGCTTGCGCTGGCCTTATTTTGGGCTACGAGTGGGCCAAGCAGCGCTGGCGGCAGTGGCGAATGGAACGGGAAATGGTGCGGTTGCTGGCAAACGCCAGTTTGCCCAACGGCCGTTCCCTCGCTACCCTCCTCGCCAACGCCCCCTACGGCTACGACCACTTCCAGGGCGAAGACGGCTACCGCATTTGGGACAGCCGCCAGCCCAACACCTTCGTCGCCCATGCTGCTACTCCCTTTGAAGCGGAACTGTGGATTGTGCGGCAGGTGGTGGCGGAGGAGAATGAAGGGAGTGGGGAGTAGGGTGTTAAACGCTCCACACCCCACGCTCTACTCCCTACACAAAATCGAGTGAGGGGGTAGGCGAAACGGCCGTCCAGCCGCCATCTACCACCAGCGTTTGCCCTGTCATCCGCTGCGCCGCCGGGGAGAGCAAAAACAGCACTGCATCGGCAATGTCGGCCGGCTGGATGACCTCCCCCAGTGGAATCAGGTTGCCCCACACCTGCTCATAGTTGGGGTCGTCGGCCAGGTTGCGCGGCGTAAGCGTCGCCCCAGGTGCCACGCAGTTGACGGTGATGCCCAGCGGCGACAACTCCACCACCAACTGCCGCGCCAGCATCTCTAGTGCTGCCTTGCTCATGGCATAGGCGGACAGATATTGGATGGCGCGGTGGCCGCTGACAGAAGAGATAAAAACAATGCGCCCACCGCCGCCTTGTTCCCGAATTTGTCGTGCTGCTGCCTGCGCCAGAAAAAAGGAGCCACCCAGATTGACCGAGAGTACGCGGTAAAAATCTTCGGGGGTGTAATCCAGGAAACTGTTCCAGAGGGTTAGCCCGGCGTTGGCAACGACGTAATCCAGCCGGCCGAAATGGGAAACGGCCGTTTGTACCAACCCACGCACCACTTCCACCACCGCCACATCCCCACCAACCCCCACACAGCGTCCGCCCGTCGCAGCCACAATCCCGCTTGCCGCCGCCTGCGCTGCCACCTCATCAATATCATTGAGCAGCACCGCCGCCCCCGCCGCCACCAACTGCCGCGCAATCTCCCACCCAATACCCACACCCGCCCCCGTCACAATCGCCACTTTGCCGGAAAAATCGTTGTTCTTCATAAAATTGTTCTGAAAACATAACGCTGATTCACCTGATTTTCCTAATCAGTTTAATCAGGAAAATCTGCGTTCTATTCCCCACTCCCATCCTCAACCTGAATCAACTCCCCCCAGCCGCGCATTTGCACAATTTGGCTCAGCAGCAAAAAAAGCTGGTGCGCCTCTTCTTTTCGCATCCAGTACGCCAGCGTAACGCGCCGCTGGTGCAGGATGTTGACGCTGTAGCGCGACTCCCGATCCCGGCCATATTGATACCGTTCAAACGACAGCCGCCAAATATGCGCCACCGGAATCGGCCGATCCCGAAACGCCAGCGGCCCCTCATACTGCACCCAAATCACGTCCTGCCCCACCAGCACCCGCTCTGTCCACGTCAGCCGCAGCAGCACAAAGGCCACACCCAGCACCGCCACCCATGTGATGATGATGACGAGCAGAGCAAAGACAAACGTGCCGGTGTTGAGGGCAATAAAATTGGGCAATAGACGGCTGTCACGCACCAACCGCAGGGTCAGAAAAACGGCAATGGGCAGCAGCAAGAGCAGCCCTGCCCCATAGGTCAAAAGCAGTGGCTTGTGGGTAGGAATGTCCTTGTTTGTCCAAAAAATAAGGTCGGCATGGGGTTGGCGCTGGTAGGTGATGCCGGAAAAGGTGGTACTGTTTGACATAATTGTTTTTTGTAGGGAGTAGGGTGTGGGGCGTAAGGCGTAGGGCGTGGGGTGTGTACTCCCTACTCCCTACACCCCCACCAACAATGCCCGCTGCATCTCATTATGCAATAAACTCAGACCTGCGTCCCCAGCAGGGGTGGCGGTCAGGGTCACTAAATCGGGTTGGGCGGCCAGGGCAATGTGGGACAGAAGACGGGCAAAACGGCCGTTTTCTCCCCACACCCACGCCCCCTCACTCAGCAGCACCCCCACCTCTGCCGACCGGCACGCCGCCACCGCCGCCAGCAGTTGATCCACGCTTCCCAGCTTGGTCAGGCTTAAGTGGCACATGTGAGCCGCTTGCTTGTCAACAAACATTTGTACGGCCGCCAACGAATCCAGCCATGCCCCAGCCGCCAGGCGCACCGGCGAACGGCGACCACGAATATAGGTCATCAGCCGCCCCATCGCTGCCGCCTGCGCCGCCGCCGTCTCCATCTGCACCGGGTCTTCGATCCACAGTTGGTGCGGGGCTGCTGCGACCCCCATCCCCACCAGCAGGCCAAAAATACGGCCGTTATTGTGGTCAAATAGCTGTCCAATGCCGCCCCGCGTATTGAGGTGCAGTGCCGGGACATAACCATCATACGCCTTGAGCCACGCCGCAAGCTGGCGGGTATATTTTTGCAACTCCTTCCCCTGTTCGCCTAGTTCCGCCACGGTGCGGGTGTTTACACCAATGGCAGCAACGTGCTGCCGCAACGCAGCGGGGGCGACGGCCAATTCGCTTTGGGGCAGGTTGATGAGGATGGAAACGGCCGTTTCCACCCGTTCCAAGCCATACACCTCGCACAAAAAGTCAGCCACCGACTGCCGCCGCGCCGCTGCAAATGCTTCCAACAGCAGCAGGCTAGCGGCGAGGCGAATGTGGGGTGATAACGGCCGTTCGACCACTTCCCGCTCAACAATTGGCTCCGGGCGCGGCGGGCGCACCGGGTCAGCCCCGCGCAAAAAGCCGCGCCGCGACACAAACGCCGGGGGTTTTTCCACCGCCACTGGCAGCGGCAGTTCGCGCTCCACCACCATCGTTTCCTGCAACCCATCCAACTCGGCCGACAACGCCCGAAAATCATCCAGCACCCGCCCCGTCAGCAAGGGCACCACCGTCTGGCGCATGATGTCGGCCAACTGAACGGCCGTTTGTCCCGCCGCCACCGGACATTCCAACCAAATAGGCACTAACTTGTCGAAAACGAGACCCAGGGATACAGTTTCAGTGGGGTGGTAAACGGCCGTTAGTGGCTCATACACAACCCCCAAACCGGTTTGCAGCAAAACAGAGCGGATGGTTACAGATTCGTTCGTCATTGTTGTGATTCTATCATAAATGGGGGTTAGAGATTGGAGATTGGAGCTTATGAAATAGGTTCAATCTCCAATCCCCAATCTTCCAATCTCTACACACATTTAGGAGAAAAACCATGAGTGAAAAAGATTGTGTCATTATTCGTTCTGGCGAAACCTTTGTAGGCAAGCAGGCATTTACCTATTCGGCCGGCATTTATGCCGAAAACACGGGAGCCGAGCGCATTTGTATGCACCTGCTCAACATCCCACCCGGTGGCCGTGCCAAAGCCCACCTTCATGAAAACCACGAAACGGCCATTTACGTTATCAGCGGCGTGGCCGAAATGTGGTATGGGCAAAATCTGGAGAAACACATGGTCATCCGCGCTGGCGAATACCTCTACATCCCCGCCGGGATGCCCCACCTGCCCTACAACCCCAGCGAAACCGAAATCGCCACTGCCATCCTCGCCCGCACCGACCCCAACGAGCAGGAGAGTGTGGTGTTGCTGCCAGAGCTGGAAGCATTGCGTTCCTAAGCAATTTCACGCAAAGATAGCGTGATAAAAGTCAAGGGGTAACTTGTGGATTAACAAGATAAGAAGGGTCAAACGGCTGGCTTTTTAGCCATTTGGCCAGGCATCGCTATCCATCTTTATCATTAGCAAACGTGGCGACCTTATACATACGTTTCGATGCTGGATAGCAAGGCGATATCGCTTATCTTTGGATACATCTATGCCGAGGGGTTCATACAACATACTTATTCTCTTGTGGCTCATTGCGAACCGTCGAACCGTTTGTTGTCTTAATCTCCTGCCTGATTGAGGGAAAAGGCAAATACGCCCACTTGGTTAGACATCACCGATTCCCCGGCCGCGTTCATGGCAGTGAGGGTGTAGAACCAGGTGCCGCCATCGGGGTCGCGCCAACTGATGGCACTGCTGGCAAGGGTGGTGTATGGGGCAGTTGGGGCGGTGTTAAGGGAGGCAGTGCGATAAAGGCGGTATTGGGAAACGGCCGTTTCGCCCCCCACCACGTCCAGCCCCACCGCCAGCCAATGCAGTTCCACCACCCCATCGTGCGCGTCAATTTGCAACTGTGGCGACTGCGGCACATCGGCCGGTGGCGGCGGCGTGGTTTGTTCTGGCAGCAGCAGTAGCGTCAACGACATGGCAGGCAAGGTCACGTCAAAGCTGCTGCCCACCGCCAAATCCGCCTCGCGGACGATGGCGTTGAGGTTGGCGGTGCTATAGCGGTACACCTTTGCCTGCGCTGCCGGGGTAAAGTTGCTAATTGTCACCGGGCTGGTTAGCCCATTCTGGCTTTTGTTGACCAACAGCAGCAGTAACGCCCCATCCTCATCCCGTAGCGAGGCATAAATCGCCACGTCGCTTTGTTTGCTGCTGCTGGCGCGGACGCTGGTTTCACCAAAACGGCCGTTTTCCCCGTCATAATTCAAAAACATGCGAAACGCATACGCCCCCGGCTCATTCGCCGCCGGTGGATCCCACAGCGTCGCCAAATCCAGCCCCTCGCGGCCAAAAATCCCCAGCACATCGGCCTGCGCCACCGCCCCATTAATATGCTCCAACCCACCCCAGTTGTATTCAGTAATCGCCAGCTTCGTCCCCGGATAATTGGTATCTACCCAGTCGCGCATACGGGGCAACAGGTAAACCGGCTCATTGATCCAGCTTTCATCCACATAATTTTCGTCCCACAACGCCCGCGTAGAGCGCAGCCGCAGCGTTTGCGTGGCCGCACTGCCCGCCCCCTGCAAAGCCACCCCACTCTGCTGCGGATAATAGTGCAAATCCAGATAATCGAGAATCCGCACCCCGTGTGATCGTTCATAAGCGGCCATTTGCTGCAAATACCACGGCACAAAGGCCACGCCACCGTGCGCGGCGCGGTCGGGCGCACCCAGCCACCAGTCGCCATCGGCCGCCGAGAAAAAGTAGGCAGGCCAGCCCCAGGCCACTGGCCCCAGCGTTTGCGCCGCCGGGTCGGTTTCCTTGATGGCCGCCGCGTATTGATAAGCCAGGTCACGGATTTCGTCGTAGCTGGTGCGCCCCGGATGGACATCGCGGTGGGTATCGTGCCACAGCATTGGCTCGTTGTCGAGGTTGTAAAAGCGCACCCCACCTTCGTCTGCCGCGCCAAAATGGTCGCTCAGATGGGCTATCCAATCTTGCACAAAGGTTTCGTCAATGGCAAGGCTGGTGTCGGTGGGGTCGTTGCTGTTGATTTCTGCGCCACTGCTGCTGATGCCGTTGCCACAGTCGGGTGCCCAGGGGTCTGTTTGCTGCTGCGCCCCATATTTTGCCACGCTAAAGGCACAGTCGCGGCTGCGGCTTTTGGGTGTCCACCCCATCATGGGGATGGTGATCAGGGTGTCGGTGTTGTTGTTGCGGTTGGCGGCCACAAAGCGGTCGCTGCTGGAGCCGCTGGGCAGGGCGGAGAGGTTAGCAACGTCGTTGGCGATGTTTTCAAAAAACCAGTCGCTGGCGCGGTTGCTTACGTCTAGCTGCCAGTTGTAGCGGCTGGTGGCGTTGCCGCCCCAGCGGGCCACGGGCAGTTGCAGTTCGGCGGCTAAATCGCTGTCGGGGAAGTTCATGCCGTAGATGTGGGGGCTGATGGGGTGCTGGTCGGCGGTGGCGTTGACGGTGAGGGTGGGGCCGCTGCCGGGAACGGCCGTTGGCGCGGGCGTTGGCGTGGGGGTGTTGTCATTCACCAGGGCAATGCCATCGAGATAGACGGTGGGCTGGGCGGCTCCCGTGCTGTCTTGCCACACCAACCCCAAAATGGCGGTTGGGCTGCCGAGGGCGGAGAGGGGAATTTCGACAAGCTGCCAGCTTTGGGAAACGGCCGTTACCGCATAGCCGCTGCTCCACCCCTCGCTGCCGTTTACCACCTTTACCATTAGCTGCTGGCCGCCGCTGCTGCCACCGTGGAGCCAAAAGCGAAGGGTGTTGACGGAGGAGGTAGAAACGGCCGTTTCTGCCCGCAAATACAGCCCACCCCACGCCTCAGTATACTGCACTGCCAGAGAACTACTGCCGCTTTGCACTGGGGAGCCATTGGCAAACTGCCGTGTTGTCCCCCACGACCAATCTTGCCAGCCAGTTGCCAGCGAATCCTGATAAACATCTAAACTTGGCGCTGCCTGAACGGTTAAAAGCTGCCTACCCCACAGTAAAACCACCAGCGTGATTATGGCTCCCATCCAGAAAATGCCAAAGCGGTTCCGAAAAAATTGCTTCATTGTTGCTTTGCCCTCGTATCCTAGTGGCGTAACCCTATGCGATTTAGCCCAAAGCAACAATAGACTGTTCAGCCCATGCAAAAAGTCCTATGAAATTGGTTATAAAAAAGGGGAAATAATGTTGGGGAATAGTACCAATGGGCCAGGTGCAAGCCACCTGACCCATTGAATCACTATTCGGTTAAAAAGCGGGGAGGCCGCCGCGCCTGGGTCAGTTGCTCATAGGCATAGGCCAGCTTGATCAACGTCGGTTCGCTGTAGGCGCGACCCATAAAGGTGAGACCCACGGGCAGATCGTCCACAAAGCCGGCCGGAACGGTAATCAGCGGGTAGCCAGCGCGGGCGGCGGGGCCGGAGCTGCCGGGGACGTGGGGGTCGCCGTTGACAAAATCAATGCGCCAGGCAGGCACACGGGAGGGTGCGACAAGGGCATCGAGCTGGTATTGCGCCATCACCGCGTCAATTCCTTCGCTGGCGGCGCGACGCTGGCTTTGATCAAGCATGGCGAGGTAGTGGGGGGCGGGCAGTTCGGCCTTGGCCTGTGCCATTTCCAAAATTTCCTGGGCAAAGTGGGGCATTTCGGCTTCGGTGTGGGCGGCGTTGAAGACGATGAGGTCGGCGAGGGTGCGAACAATGGGCTGGTCGGGGTTGTTGGCAACGCGGGTGGCAAGGTAGGCGTTGAGATCGGCTTTAAATTCGTAGAGCAGTACCTCAAATTCGGCGTTGTCTTCGCGCATTTGGGCCATGGTGGGGATGTTGGCAGGGTCTATGATGATGGCTCCGGCATCGCGCAGGGCGGAAACGGCCGTTTCCATCACCCCGTCTGTCCCTTCGTTATGCCCCCAAAACCCTTCCCGCGCCACGCCAATTCTGGCACCGCGCAGGCCGTTGGGGTCGAGGAAGGGGGTGTAGGTGGGGTGAAAACGGCCGTTTGACCCCACTGTTGCCTGGTCGCGCCAATCTACCCCCGTCAATGCCCCCAACACAATCGCCGCGTCCGTCACTGTCCGCGTCATTGGCCCCACCGTGTCCTGCGTGTGTGAAATGGGGATTACCCCGGCGCGGCTGGTTAGCCCCACCGTGGGTTTAATCCCCACCAGCCCACACACCGACGACGGGCAAATAATCGAGCCGTCTGTTTCGGTGCCCAGTGCCACCGCTGCCAAATTGGCCGCAATCGCCGCGCCGGAGCCAGAGCTGGAGCCGCACGGGTTGAAGGGCAGCCGGTACGGGTTCAGCGTTTGCCTCCCGCGCCCGCTCCAGCCGCTAACCGAGCGCGTGGAGCGAAAGTTGGCCCATTCGCTGAGGTTGGTTTTGCCCAAGATAATCGCCCCTGCTTGCCGCAGCCGTGCCGCCACGGTGGCATCTTGCGCCGGATGGGAACTTAGCAGTGCTAGCGAACCGGCCGTTGTTTGCATCTGGTCGGCAGTGTCAATGTTGTCCTTGAGCAGCACCGGGATGCCGTGCAGCGAGCCGCGTGGCCCGGCGGCAGCCCGTTCGGCATCGAGCGCGGCAGCAATGTCCAGTGCCTCCGGGTTTAGTTCAATTACGGCGTTGATGGTTGGCCCACTGCGGTCAACCGCTTCAATTCGATCCAGATACGCCTGCACAAGCTGCACGGCCGTCAGTTCACCCGCCTCCATGCTGTTTTGCAGCTCAATAATGCTCATTTCGGGAAAGTCAGACATAAAAACTCCTAATGCGGATAAGCCGCAAGTGGCTGGTGGCTGATGGTTAGTGGAACACGCTTTTTCTTACCAACCACGAGCAACCAGCCACTATGATTAACAACATTTTATTCAGCTAAATAGCCTCCGAGAGGTTCTGACCGCTATAGTGATTCAGTTGGGCGGCGGTGATCAGGTGGGCGGAAGAGGCTTTTTGGGTACAGGTGTAGCGGGCAACGATTTGGCCACGCTGCACGGCGGCAACGAGATCATACCTGTCCAGTAGGTAGCTGGCTAGAAAGCCAACGGCCAGCCCGTCACCGGCTCCGTTGGTGTCTATGACTGGCTGGGGAAGATCAATGGGTGGGAAGAAGCGGATACCATCACGGCTACCCAACACCGCTCCCTCGGCTCCGCGCCCCACGATGATGAGCTGCGCGGGGTTACGCTGGAGGTAGTGGTGGATGATGGGGGTTGGGTCGGGGTGGTTAACGGCCGAAAAAAAGAGTACATCGGCATAATCAATAAAGTCGCGCCAGTATGGGTCATCGGGGTCTACCACGTCTTGGATGTCGCAGGCAATGGGGATGCCAAGCGTCTTGGCGATGGGCAGCAGCAGCCGCGCCCAGTTGGGCAGGTGGAAATGAGCCAGGCGGCTTTGTGACAGAATGTGGCGACACAGGTCGAGGTCGGGTTGGAGGGTCATGTGGCCTTTGCCATCGTAGAAGTTTTTGCGTCGGCCGTCGCGGTACATGATGTTGACGCTGCGGTGAGTGCCAAGTGGGTCGGCAAAAACGGCCGTTGTGTCAATGCTGTCCTGGGTGAAGGTGTCGCGGATAAAACGGCCGTTTACATCATCCCCAACCGAGCCAATAAACGCCGTCCGATAGCCCAGCCGCGCATAGCCCCGGCTGGTATACCCCCCTGCCTGACCCACATAATCGACATTCTCGCTAAAATTGGCTTCAACCGCAAAATCAATCTCCTGCCCGTAGAGATAAACATTGGTGTCAATTCCCACGTTGCCCACCACGGCCACATCAAATTGCTTGGGTGTCATTTTTCCAGCCTCGCTTTTGTTGGATATGATTTGTTACTTTATCATTTATGGATCTTTCCGATCTCGTGGGGTTGACAAATTTGGTACGTGGTGCGTGGTGCGTCAAAAAGATCATCGGTTACGTACCACGTACCACGCACCACGTTAAAAGCGAGTCAATCCCCTGAATTTCCAAAGAGCATCAATCGTATGCTTCCCGAAAAAGGTGTGACCATGAGTTATCAACAATATTTTCAAGCTGAACATGACCAAATTCGCCAAATTACCCGCCGTTTTGTGGAAAGGGAGATGAGGCCCTTTGTAGATGAATGGGAGGAAGCGGGCAGTTTCCCGCGTGAACTATATCAGAAAGCGGCCAGGGTGGGCATTTTGGGGATGGGGTATCCTGAGGAATTGGGGGGCACGCCGGGGGATTTGTTTATGCAGGTGGCGGTGTGGGAGGAGCTGATGCGGCCGGGGTCGGGCGGGCTAAGCGCGGGGTTGGGATCGCTCCACATTGCCCTGCCTCCCATTTTGGCGTTAGGCACGCTGGAGCAGCAGGAGCGGTTTATTCGGCCGGTGCTGGCGGGGGAAAAAATTGCGGCACTGGCGGTGACGGAACCGGGGGGTGGGTCGGATGTGGCGGGGTTGCAGACAACGGCCGTTCTTCAAAACGACCACTACATCGTCAACGGCAGCAAAACGTTTATTACCAGCGGTTGCCGCGCCGATCAGGTAACAACGGCCGTTCGTACCGGCGGCCCTGGTGCCCACGGCATCAGCCTGCTCGTCATTGAGGCCGACACCCCCGGTTTTAGCCGGTCGCAGCCGCTAAAAAAGATGGGGTGGTGGGCATCGGATACGGCGCAGCTCTTTTTTGACGACTGTCGGGTTCCGGCCGGCAACCTTATTGGGCCAAAAAACAGGGGGTTCTACGCCATCATGGGGAACTTCCAAAAGGAACGGCTGCAAATGTCCATCGTCGCCAACATGACCGCTGAATTGGCTCTCACCGCCTGTCTGGGTTATGTGCAGCAGCGGGAAGCGTTCGGCAGACCCATTGCTGGCTTCCAGGTCATGCGCCACAAGCTGGTGGACATAGCAACCGAGCTGGAAGTGAGCCGCGAATTTACCTATCGCGTGGCGGCCAAAATGAATGATGGGGTGGATCAGGTGAAGGAGGTTTCGATGGCGAAGCTGTTTGCTACCAAAATGTGTGACATGGTGACGTATGAGGCGGTGCAAATTTTTGGCGGCTATGGCTATATGCGGGAATATTTGGTGGAACGGCTCTACCGCGACAGCCGTATCCTGTCCATCGGCGGCGGCACGACGGAGATTATGAAGGAGATTGTTGCTAAGCGGATTTTTTGAGAAACGGCCGTTTGTGTTCTTTATACTGCTTGACTGACAAAACTCAAAATGGAGTGCTTTCCAAAACCTGAAAACAGGTTATCTTTCTTGATTCACCACTAA
>JAGQGA010001139.1 GCA_020432595.1 Anaerolineales bacterium
GCAACGCCTGCCCAACAATTTGCTCACTGCGCCCGCGCCCTTCATCATAATTGCCCGGTTCATGTCCATAGACATTAGCCGTATCTACAAAATTAATCCCTGCCTCTAACGCCCGCTCAATAATTTGGGTGGCATCGGCAGCCTTGGTGCGGCCCCCAAAATTCATGCAGCCCAAACAGAGGCGGCTAACCGTCACGCCGGTGCGCCCTAAAGTTGTATATTTCATTGTTTACTCCTGATATGAGATGGTTGATAAACGGCCGTTTATCACTTGGCGGTTTAGAGATTGGAGATTGTGAATCTCTAATCTCCAATCTCCCTTAAAGGCCATTAAGCTGCTTGGCAGCTAAACAATTCCTACCCGTCCTCTAAACCCCGATAAAACAGCAGCTTTTGATCTAACAGGTGCAAATACCCTTCTAGTTCGCTAATGGTTGCCCGGATTTTTTGCCGGTGAGCGTCCAAAATCTGGCAGCGAGCCTCGATAGAATCATTGCCCTGCTGCGAAAGCTGCACAAATTCGCGGATCATCTCGATAGACATGCCGCTGTTACGCAGCATTTTCAGCCAGCGAATCCAGCCCAAATCTTGCTCATCATAGCAGCGGTGG
>JAGQGA010001140.1 GCA_020432595.1 Anaerolineales bacterium
GGCCCGATTCAACAGCCGCCGGGCGGGATTCACCGCCAAACTGGGCAGTTCCGGTGCGGTTTGGGTAAGCGGTGCAGAGTCAGGAACGGCCGTTGGCACAGCCAAACTTTCCGGCAGCTCATCTTGGGCCACCTCTCTACCTATCACACTGCAACCGGTTGTTCCAGCAGCAACGGCCGTTGCCCCACCAAGTCGTAGGAAGTTGCGTCGGGTTAATTTCATAGTGAAAAACCTTTGCCAGGCAGTATTCAGTGGGTCAGTATTCAGTAAACTGACCTACTGATTACCGATTACCGATTACTGATTACCAGCCACCACCACCTGCTCACTCACCGTAGGCCGCGGCAGCCAGCCAAGCAGCCCAAAAGTTGCAGCACCGATGACGGTAATGCCGACGATGGGGGCAAACAAAAACCAGCCAACAATAGGAAACAGGCAGGCCAATTCGTACATCACGGCACCGCGCAGCCAGTTCAGCGCTTCCGAGCTGGGGTTGGTTAACGGCCGTACGCGTTTGGCTAACAGCCGAGTCATGCCTGCGGCACCGAGCGTGCCCAGCCCCATGCCTAAAAAGGCGACTAAAAATGCGCTGGCCTGCCCTATTCCTGGA
>JAGQGA010001141.1 GCA_020432595.1 Anaerolineales bacterium
CAATCGTTAGCAGCCGCTTGTTGGCATTATTAAAGCGGGGCAAATAGTCGGCCCCTACCAATCCCAGCAGCCGCAGCCCACACAGCCCCAACCGAACCCCCAGTACCTGGCGCGGGCACAAATGGTTGTGGCGGGCGGCAGATTCGGTGAGGAGGGGTTCGAGAACGGCCGTTTCCGGCACAAAACACCCAATTTCCAACTGTCTTTCTCCTTTTTTCCAAATTGTAACCGTTTTGCCCCGCACCCAAAATGGCATATAGTTAGCCAAATGGATTAGAGATTGGGGATTGGAGATTGGAGATTGAAAACGGGTCAATCTCCAATCTCCAATCTCCAATAAACATCTGAACGAGGAATCATGGAATATCAACGTTTCACCGTCAAGATCGAAGAAAACATCGCCCACGTTGCCATCAACCGCCCTGATAAAGTCAACGCGCTGGATGAAATTGGTTGGCGCGAGCTGCAAACCATTTTTGAAACGCTGGATGCCACCCCAGAAGCACGGGTCATCATTCTCAGCGGCGAGGGTAAGCATTTTTGCTCTGGCATTGATGTCAGCCTGCTGATGTCTATCTGGCAGCAGGTGAGCAATGACTGTGAGGGGCG
>JAGQGA010001142.1 GCA_020432595.1 Anaerolineales bacterium
GGGGAGAGTTGGGCGGCGTTGTCGACCGGGCCGTGCAGGGCGCCCAGTTCCGTCGGCGCCGTTTGGGTGGCGGGCTTCTGCCGTTGAACCTGGGTTTTAGCTGGCGCCTTGCGGGCGACTTTGTCGGTCGATTTGCCTTTATTGCTCATAAGCGTCACGTCTTAAAATCATCTTTATTGACCAGCCGACCCATCTTCTGCAGCTCGCGGCGAGCGCCATGCATCAGATGGCTCATGCCCACCTGCTCGTCCCCGGCAGCGGCCAGGTAAGCGGCGCTGACGATGATGTTGCGGATGTTGCCGCCGGCCAGCTTGAACCGTTTGGCGAAAAGCTCAAAGTCAATGTCCGGGTCATGCGGGATTGAGGGCGGGAAAAGCGTTTGCCAGATGCGCAGCCGGTCCTGCCATTCCGGGAAGGGAAAGTCGACGGCGAACTGGAGCCGGCGCATAAACGCCTCATCCAGGTTGGCGCGCAGGTTGGTCGCCAGGATAGTCACGCCATCGTAAGACTCCATCCGCTGCAGCAGGTAACTCACCTCAAGATTCGCATAGCGGTCATGGGCATCCTTCACTTCGGAACGTTTGCCGAAGATAGAGTCGGCTTCGTCGA
>JAGQGA010001143.1 GCA_020432595.1 Anaerolineales bacterium
GTCGTTCCAGCACCGTTTTTTTTTTTTTTTTACGGCTGGTGCTGCTGCCTTTTGATGTGCCGCCCCGCGTTTTGGAACGGGCTTCTGCTTGCCGACGACTGCTGGATGAACGGCCGTTTGCCTTCTTGGTCGTCGTGGTTTTCTTTTGCGCCATAGCTCAAATGTTCCTCTTTTGCGTCATTATAGCACAAAATATGGCTGAACGGCGGGATGGCTAGAAGATTCGTTAGCGTGGCAGAGTAAGCTGACCAATAGGTGCCTTTCATTACGGGGGTGTTGTTTAATGATTCTGCGCTCCCCACACTTTTTCTCTGTATCCTTCTGTGCCCCAAAACGGCCGTTTTTCCCCAAAAAATTTGCCGTACACGGACGAACACGGACAAACGGCCGTTTTTTTTTCCAAAAAATAGATGCACGGATGACGCGGATTGGGGCGGATTGGCGCGGATTTTCATCTGTGTTTATCTGCGTGTATCTGTGGTTGAAAAACGGCCGTTTTGCCCACTGACGACGGATGACGGACGACCGACGACGGATTGAATGGGGGATTAACGGCCGTTTTTTCCCAAAATTTTACCCTACATGGAAGGACACGGACGAATACGGAC
>JAGQGA010001144.1 GCA_020432595.1 Anaerolineales bacterium
GATGCATATGTGAGGAAGAAACGGCCGTTGCTCACTTTTAGCCAGTTTAATTCCTGCCAAAGGGTGCCGTCAAGCCGCAAATGATGCTGTTCGTAGGTTGGCATTTGCCCACCGCTGCGGATAATCAACAACAGCTAAATGAGTGGTCGGCGGGCGCAACTGATGCCGCCTGCCTGGGTTTTGTACTGTGGAAGAGGGCATTCGGCAGCTTAACCATTGAGCCAAAAGCTGACCTATTACAAAAAGCCACACCAAACTTTGTTTCGGCCGTAGGATAAGTGCTGTATCAGGCGGCTTGAGGAATTCTATGAAATATGCACACATTGTCGGTTGGGGCAGCTATCGTCCCGACAAAATTTTGACAAACAACGATCTGGCGCGGATGGTGGACACATCCGATGAATGGATTTTTACCCGGACGGGTATTCGCGAGCGGCGCATTGCCAGCGAACGCGAAACAACGGCCACCCTTGCCTTTGAAGCCGCAGCCCGCGCCCTGGTAGTGGCTGATATGCATCCCTCCCAGGTGGACCTGATCATTGTGGCGACCTCCACGCCCGAATACATCTTCCCGGCGACGGCAAGCCGAGTGCAGGATTATTTGGGCG
>JAGQGA010001145.1 GCA_020432595.1 Anaerolineales bacterium
TACTACGCGGACGAAACGGGCGTGCTGCACGCGGTGTTGATCCACGGGCAGACGGGCAACGCGTACGGGCGGCGACAGGCGGCGTTCCGCCCGGCGAGGAACCTGTCGCTGGTGCTAGGCGCGCTGGCGGTCCTGGCGCTGTTCGTCAGCCTGCTGATGGTGGTGCTGTCGTCGGTCGGTGGCAGCGATCCGCTGCGCAGCCTCGGTCTGCTGGGTGTTTTGGCGGCGATGGTGACCGGTATCCTCGCCATTGTGCCTATCGCCTACGTCTGGATTTTCAACAGGCTCCAGCCGCCCGATCCGCCGATTTAGGACATTTTTGACAGGATTTACAGGATTAACAGGATTGGCAATTCGTTGAGTTCTGCAGCGGTTTCATTGCGAAAGCCAACAACATCTTCACTAATCCAGGCGCTGCGGAGCATCTCACGGCCTCAAAGATAGCCAAAAATCCTGTAAATCCTGTAAAAAACCTCCGATCCGGTTTCCCGCAGTTACAAGGAAAACATGCCATGGAAGATGCGAGTCTTACGTTCAAGATCATCGGCTGCGCGTTCACGGTACACAATGCGCTGGGCCACGGGTTCCTGGAGAAGGTCTATGAGAA
>JAGQGA010001146.1 GCA_020432595.1 Anaerolineales bacterium
GACATCCATTGGTCAGCTTTCCTTTTCCGACCTGATACGGGCACATCATTTTGGTATAGCAGGCATGCATGAACTGGCCAGCTTGGTGGGGGGTACCCTGAAGTTAAGCACCCAGCCCGAAGAAGGAACACAGTTGCTGTTGCAAATACCCTGCCACCTGCAGTTGAGCTAAGAGAATTGGTTAACCAATATGACAACACGTTACCCCGTCTGTTTGAAAAATATCACCAAGCAATATACGGTTGAGGGCAAGCCGGCCGTAGACGACATTTCATTAACCATAGAGGCGGGGCAAGTATTAGCCTTACTAGGGCCAAATGGCGCGGGCAAAACCACAACCGTCAAAATGATTGCCGGGCTAGTGACACCAACCGCAGGCCAGCTGACGGTCATGGGGTACGACATCCTTGCCCAAAGACGGCCGGCCGTAGGGTATATTGGAGCCGTGTTGGAGGGAGCAAGGAATTTATATTGGCGGCTGTCGGCCGAAGAAAACTTGCGTTATTTTGGGCAACTGCGGCTCGTCCCCCGCAAGCAACTCCCAGGGCGCATCGAGACACTTTTGGCTCACTTTGGTTTGTATGAACATCGCCATAAAGAGGTGG
>JAGQGA010001147.1 GCA_020432595.1 Anaerolineales bacterium
GCACTCATTCGGCAGTTGGTGGAGCGGGGGAAAAACGGCCGTTTGCGCGTCATGGCAGGTAGCGGGGTCAATGCCGCCAACGCCGCCCAGCTTGTGGCCGCCACCGGTGTGGCCGACCTGCACGCCGGTTCGGCCGTCACCGACTGGGTGGAAAGCCAGATGCAGTACCGCAACCCACAGGTGGCAATGGGCAGCAGTGCCCAATCCGAGTATGCTCGGCGGCAAGTAACTGCCGAGCGGGTGGCGGCGCTGGTGGCGGCGGCACAAAATCAATAGGACGCGGACGAACGCGGACAAACGCGGACAAAAATCCGTGTTTGTCCGTGTTTGCCCACGCCCCATCTTCCTATGAAAGAGTTAGACCATTTTCTCAATGAAACCGTGGGACGGGTGTTCCCAACGGCCGTTCTTCACATCAACCACGCCGGGCAGCCCATTTACCAGCAAGCCGTTGGTTTTGTTGACCCCGACACGCGGCAGCGGCCAGCCACGCTGGAAACGCTATTTGACCTGGCTTCGGTGACCAAGCTGTTTACCACGACGGCGTTTTTGCGGCTGGTGGCGGTCGGCCGGGTGGGGCTGGATGACCAAGTGTGTGGGGTGCT
>JAGQGA010001148.1 GCA_020432595.1 Anaerolineales bacterium
CCGCCGGACATTTCGTGGGGATAGCGGCGCATGAAACCGCGCGGCAGGTGCACCCGGTCGAAAAGCTCCGCCACCCGGTCCCGCAACGCGCCGCCCCGGGCGATGCCGTAGTTGCGCATCGGCTCGGCGACCTGGTCGAACAGTTGCATCTGCGGATCGAGCGAGGCGAACGGATCCTGAAAGATCATCTGCATGTCGCGGCGCGCCCTGCGCAGCCCGCCGGCATCCAGTTTCACGATGTCGGTTCCATCGAGGCCGATCTTTCCGGCGACCGGTTCCACCAGCCGCAGGATCGCGCGTCCGACGCTGGATTTGCCGCAGCCGCTTTCGCCCACCAGCGACAGAGTGCGCGCGCGGTTCAGGACGAACGATACATCCTCGGCCGCATGGACATTGGCGATCGTGCGGCGCAGGATCCCGCCCCTGACCGGGTATCGCACCGCAAGCCCCTGCACCCGCAACAGCGCATCGTCGCCGCCGCGGACCGGCGCGGCCGGCCCGTCCTCAGCGCCCGAAAGCCGCACGGGTTCGGGATCGGGCCTGCCGCGCATCGTGCCCAGCCTGGGCACGGCGGCCAGCAACGCCCGGGTGTAATCGTGCGCCG
>JAGQGA010000114.1 GCA_020432595.1 Anaerolineales bacterium
AAATAGACGGTGCCGCTAACGGGGCGGCCGCTGTCGGCATCTACCAGGGTTAGCTGGAGGGTGAGCATGGGGGTGGGTTCTACTTGGTCGGGTTCGGTGGTGGGGATGTCCCAGCGCCAGGTGCCGTCTGGCTGGAGCGACCAGCTATCGTTGGCGATGGCGGTGGCGGTTTGGGGGGAGATGAGGGCAGGCTCAATGCTGCGCGGTGTTGCTGCGGCTGTCCAGCTTGCCAGCACCCACCCCAGCAGGCTGCCTAATACAACGGCCGTTAATGCCCAAGTCCAATAGAGTCTGTTCATAGGGGTTCCTTCCTTTATATAAGACGACGGACGACGGACGACGGACGACGGATGGCCGAGAGTACATGTGGTCGGTGGTCGGTGGTCTGTCGTCTCTGGTCGGCCATCGGCCATTTCCATACACAAGCTTCCTCCGCGTTCGTCCGCGTTCGTCCGCGTCCCATCCATCCATCACACCAACAACAACATCATCTCGCTCACAAGCTGCTGCGTCTCGGCTGCCTGCACCGCCAAGTCGTCGCCGTCTAGCTCTTTGACCTTGACCACGGCTTGGTGCCACCAGCGCACCTGCTCTTTGTAAAAGGCAAATTGCTCCCGACTGAGACGACTAACGCGCAACGGCCGTTTCGCCCCGTCCCCCGCCTCATACCAGCGCACCCCCGTTCGCTGCCCCCCAAACATCGCTGTCCACGCCTGCAAATAGTCCCGATATCCATACGCGGCCAGTACCTTGTCCAATCCCGTCTTGGGGAAAGCTATCTTCACCACGGGTCTGGTTGTTGCCTCCATCTCTCTTACCTCCGTTACGGTAGTGGTCGCTGCTGAGAGCAAGCAGGTTGGGTGTCGGAACACCTGCTCACAGCATGTCGCCCAAGTCGCGCCGTTTCTTCTTTGCGTCTTGGCGGCTTTGCGTGAGCTTCTGCCCCGGCTGGCTGGCACTATGTGCCTGAGTCGGTGCAGATAAGCCTGCTTGCCCTCAACAACGGCCGTTCACCAATACTTTTTATTTCCCATACAACCCCCGCCACTTTCTTCCACTACGTGAAACCATTACTTGGAACCATTACTTGGGCTACCGTTACTGTTCCAGGGCGTGCCACCAGCCAGGCTACGGGGCCGGGTAATAGGTTGTGGTGGCTGTTGTGCGCTGCCAGCCGCGAGCGGTGGCTTTGCCGTGGGGGTAATACTGTCGCTCAACGGCCGTTGCCTGTACCCCGCGCCCATCATTCACAAGGTGGCAGTGCCGGTTGAGTTTCTTTTGTCGCCCCTTGGCGGTGGTGGTCAGCGGGGTGTGGTAGCTGTTGCCCAGCCGCCACGCCAGATAACGGCCGTTGGCGGTGCCTTGTAGTCCGTTGCCATCTACCAGCGTGAAGGTGGCGCGGCCGTGTACCCAGCCGCTTTGCTCCTGAGCCATCTGGTTGTGGCGCGACCCCAGGGCGATGTTGCGCTGGCTGGTAATGTGGGCACGCTGTTCGTAGCGGCGCTGGCTGCTGGCAGAAACGGCCGTTTGGCTGGCAATGGCGGCGCGGCTAATGGGGGTCGGCTGGCGGCGGCCGGCGTGGAAGGTGGCGTACAGATACGCCCGCACCTCCCCCACCCCGCCCAGCAGCTTGCTCACCGGCAAGGCTACGGGTTGGCCCTGTAAACGACCGTGACCCAACTGCGCCAAAATGCGTGCCGGGCTAAAGAGCCATAGTCGGGAGTGGGCATCTCGTTCCCACAGCTTCCCCTCCCCTTCTTGCAGCAGTTGCCGCAGCCGCCGCCAGCCGCAGACGCGCAGTGGTGCGGTGGGACGGGTCAATGTTTCCCGAAGCTGCGCCACGTCCAGCCAGCCGCGTCCGTCTGGGTCGAGGTGGCGCAGCAGCCAGTAGACCCGCCCGGCGGCGGTGAGGTTGGCCTGCAAAACGGCCGTTGCCAGTGTAGGGTAGACTTTGATGGTGGGTTCGGTGTTGGGTGGGGTGTGGTCTAGGGCGGGAGTGGGGGAAACGGCCGTTTCTGCGGCTTCCTCCCGTCTCGCATCCGGCTCTTGGGCAACGGTAATACCTTCTTGCTGCCGTCGTGCGGCCAATGCTTGTTGCCCGTTATAGAGTTCCCAGGAAACGGCCGTTGGCGGGGTGGCGGGTTCGGAAAACGGCCGTTGACCACTTTCCGCCCGCGCCCGCGCCAATGCTTCGCGCCGTTGTGCCAAAGCCTGCTGGGCTGCCAGCAGTTGTGGCGACAGTTCTGCCTCCATACACACACCCAGCCGCAGCCAGCCGACAGCCCAAAAACGGCCGTTGCTCACCGCAGCCTGACCTGTTTACCAATTTCCTACTCGTGGGGACGTGTATTTGTGGTAGAATGCTCTTCCCTAAGAGCTACCATTTGTCCCCGCGACAATGGTGCCAAGCAAGAGGCTTGTTGACGCAAGCCTCTTGCTATTTACCGTCAATAGCTCCCTAACACCCCTCTCTCTTTGGCTTGCCCCAATGCCCAGTGCAACACAACCATGCCCAGGCACAATAAACAAAGCGTTTGCACACCAAGCCCCAAAAAGGCTCTCCAATCAGTGGCAACACCAGCTGCTTCTTGCCGCAACAAATCTATGCCCCAAGTTGTGGGAAAGACAAATTTGAGAACGGTAAATACCCAGCCCAATCCATTGATAGGCACAAAAGCACCGGAGATTAAAAAGGCCAAATTCGTTACTAAACCAGCCACGCTGCTTACCACTTGATACAGCAATGCCAATCCCATTAAGATAAAGCCAGCTCCCCATGTCCCTATAAGGGTCATGACAATGATGCTAACGGCCGTTAGAGATAAATTGAGCGGCACGCGAAGCAGCCACATGAGGCCAACGCCAAGCAGCAGCGTTTCAATGGTTGAGCGCACAGAACGGGACAAAACGCGCAGCAGGACAAGGTGCTTGAAATCAATGGTCGTGGCAACCACCACGCTCTCCAACGTCCCTGTTTGCGCCTCCTCCGTGATCATTTCGGGCATCATCCCCAAGACGCGCATACACAAGTGCCAAATTAAAAAGCCGGTGAGTGAAGCAGCCTGTTCCTCTAGCCCAAATTGTCTCGTGGCTGTCGCATTAACAACATTTTGCAGGGTTAGAAGCAAAATCGGAAAGATGGCACCCCACATGATTAGGGAGCTAATGGCATTAAACCGGTAGGAATACCAAAGAAGCCATTCTCGTCGCAGTTCACTTTGTAGCTGGGGGAAATAAAAAGCTGTGTTCATCTGCTTTGCCACCTAATAATGGGCCAGGGTGCCATCTATCAGGGTTCGCTGCTTGGCCCAGCGAAAGCTGTACCAACCAACGCCCATGTAGAGTGCGGCATTAAACAACAAACCAATAAATGCCGGTGTTGGGATGAGGTCGAGAAACGGCCGTTGTTCCACTACCAACGCTCGTAACAAATCAATGCCAATGGACAATGGCAACAGGCGACTGAGTTGAAACAACAGGGGAATGCCCTGCACCGAGGATAAGGCTCCGGTCATAAAGAGCAGCATGGTGGCTAAGGGGAAGGCGATAGCCTCCACTTTTTTGTATACCAAATGGAGGCTGGCTATTACAAACGCCAGGCCAACGGCACTGCTCAAGGTTAACAGATAAACAAGGCCAGTCCCTGGGGGCAACGATAGAGGAAGCTTTAGGATTAGCAAGATCACCCCACCTATGACCAATACCCGCACGGTATAGTAAAGAACCGACACGGCTGCTCGCATGAACAAAACGCTCCCATAATCTCGCCCACTAAGCCACACTTGCTCCAAGGTTCCCCACTGGGCATCATCGGCCAACGATTTAACAACCCCCATAATGGCACCGCCAGCGACGCGCCAGGTTAAGTACCCTATCAATGATGCCAATTGAGCCGACTTGCTGTAGCTTCCTTCTGTTGCCAGGGCAAAAACGGCTGTCAAAATCAAGAAGCCGACAATGAAAAAGAGCTGGTCGGCTACGACTTCAACTATATATGACTTGGCAATCTGACCTGTTTTCCGCAGCTCTACCCAGAACACCATTCGTCTTACCTCGTCAAAGAAAGAAACACGGTTTCTAAATCGGGTTCTTGCCGTGCTACGCTGGTGACCGAGCAACCCAGCTCATCCAAAAAACGATAGAGTGCCACAACTTCCTGCTGCTGTGGGGCCACCCACTCCAATCTGTTGTCGGCAGCGAACTGTAGGGCGGGAAAGTGGGTGGTTATCTGCTTCTGCATGGTTGGGGAAACGGCCGTTTCCAGTTTTACCTCCACCAACGACCGCCGATCAAATTGCTGCAGCAGCTTCTTGGTTTCATTGGTTGCCACCTGCCGACCTTTATGCAGGACAAGAATGCGATCTGCCAATCGCTCGGCCAAGGGCATGACGTGGGTCGTTAGCAAAATACCCTTTCCCGCTTGCGCCAACTGCTTAATCGTGGCCTCTAAAACAGCGGCCGTTTGGACATCAAGACCTAAGGTGGGTTCATCCAGCACTAAGATGGCGGGGTCGTGCATCAGGGCATTGGCAATGGCGACTTTTTGCTGCATCCCTCGGCTTAAGAGACGAACCTCCTTTTTTTGCTGTTCGGTTAAATCCAGCAACACCAACAGTTCATCTGCCCGTGCTTCAACCTGATGCCGCCTCATTCCGCGCAGGCCGCCAAAATAACGTAAATTCTCCCGTACTGATAGCCGCCAATAGGCATTACGTGCCCCTTCTAAAACGGCACCAATCTGCTGCACCCCTTGCCGCATCTGTGTCGGAATAGACATGTTCTGACCGAGGACGGTTGCTTGCCCGGCGGTTGGTGTCACCAGCCCTAACAACATTTTGATGGTTGTGGTTTTGCCCGCGCCATTTGGCCCAAGTATCGCCAGCACCTCTCCAGCGGCTAATTGGAAGGATAGATCGGAAACAACGGCCGTTTCCCCATACCGCTTCTCCAAGCCAGTCACAGCTACATAACAGGCGTGTTTCATCATACAACCTGCTCCTCCAACGGCATTTGCAAGCGAATGCGCGTTCCTTTCGGCCAATTTTCTTCAAAAAGAAGCTGCCCTTTCATTTGTTTGGCCCATTCAACCATGCCCACAACCCCTAAATGCTGCCGCCGAATCAGGTCGCTTAAGGATAAATTGGATAAGCTATTTCCAACGCCATCGTCTGCAACGACTAAATGCAGCCAGCCGGCTTCATCATACAGGGAAACCACAACTCGCGTCGCCGATGCATGTTTCACGACGTTATTTAAGGCTTCGACTAACACCCGATAAACGGCCGTTGCCAAGACCTCTGAGCTGCGGAACGTCTTTTCGATGTCTACCTCAACTTCAATCGGCAAGCCAAAATCCGTCTCAAATTGGCGACAGACTTCTGTCACAACCAGCGTCGGCCCCAGCTCAATAATGGGTGGATACAGCCCAACACAAATCTCGCGCAATTCTGTCATGGTCTTTTGCAATGTCTGCACTTGCTCCCGCAAGGAGACCGCAGCAATGTCTTGACAAGCGCAAGGGTCGGCCGCGACAGCATGAATCTTGTGGGTGACAAACATCATCGTTTGCAGGGGACTGTCATGGAGCATACTAGCCAGCCGCTTGCGCTCGGCATCTTGCACAGCCAAGAGCTGCAAAGACTGTTTGCGGGATGACTCAAAGAGATAGATGGCCTCACTGCTCACGGCAATAATCTCGGCCACACGCTCTAAAAAGCGCACCTGCTCGGCGTTAAAATACCCATCTGGCCGCGAGAAAGCCCAAAACCCTACTTGTTCACCTCGTACCATGATAGGCAGCACCAATTCCATCCATTCATTGGCTTGTAAAAGAGGGTGCAGTGCCTGGTGCGGGCGGATGGCTGTTCGCAATAAGGGGGTAAAAAAGGGTATAAATACGCCTAATGGCAACGGTTTCCAGTCTACACCCCCTAAATGTGCCACCGCTAACAAATAACCTTCTTCATTGTTGAGAACCAACAGGGCTTTTGCGCTATGAAGCTCACTGCCGAGGCTTTTAACCACGGTTTCCAAGGTTGCAATCTCTGGCTTTGAAGACAATGCGGCGGTAAAAACGGGCAGGGTGTGGTCAATTTGCCACCCAAAAAACAGACCATGAACCAGTTTGTTAATGGGACGCGATGAATAAATGGAAAGTGCCAACGTGGGCAAGAACATGAGAACGGCAGGCGTGTTTGTTTGGTTATTAAAAGGCAGGAAATGCTGTAGCAAAAAAAGTCCGCTGGCATAGACGGCAACCATGGCCAGGGCCAGGGTAATAAAAATGACGGTTCTGCTAAAAAGAATGTCTAGCCCCAAAAAGCCCCGTCGGTAGATGACAAAAAAGTACCCAACCGGGACTAACAAAAAAAGGAGAATTGCGGCGGGAAAAGGGAGGAAGGCAACATCGAGCAGCACCCGTGGCAGCAGGGTTAAGAAGACAACGGGAATAACGGCCAAACCAATAAGGAAGATGAGGAGGATATTCTGCTGCCGCTCATAGGTTGGTTTCATTTGCCAGGTACGGATAACCAAAACAACAAAACCCAATAGCCATCCTAGCCCATTCAACAACAAGGCCAAATCGTACAGGCTAACGCCGACTGCCTCTGCAACACTACGCCCTTGCGGAAACAAAACGGCCGCTTCCCACAAGGCGACCATACCTAAGCCCAAAGCTATGCCGTGCAACAGCTTGAACAGCCGTTGTATCCTCGTTGAAAGCGGTTTTGTGCGAGGCAAAAAGCCCAAATACAGGTAGCCTACGCCAATCACATACAAAAAAGGCCGCCATGCCCAGGCTCCGGGGACGCTGAGGATGGTGCTGTGGGTCCCCAACGTGACGACGCTGGTGAGGGCAAACAGGTAGCCGATATACAATGCCACTATATTGTCTTGCTGGGCAAAATACAGAATGACGATCCCGACTACCCAAAATGCCAACGTCAAGATGCTCATTGGCAATCGGTAGGAAATAGCTAATGCGCCTGGCTGTTTTAAAAAGGGCACGTCTACGTCAACCATCTCTCCGTTTCGTTCAACTGTAAGCAGATACGATGTCTGTAGCGGTAGGGGATAAACAGCTTGTCCGCGATAAACCGGCATCCCCTCAACGGCTTCTACGAGATCGCCTGTTTCTAACAGCCCAACCGCTACGGATTCTGCCGGAACGTAGCGAATAACCAGCTGGCTATCTGGTCGCCAATAGAATTCAAAATCGGTGAACGGGGTCAATCCCCACATATAGACATTGACATAGATGAGAAAAACGGCCGTTATGACAGACACAGCCACTTTACACCGATGAAGCATTGTGCCTACGTTAAACATACGCTTGTAATGGCTGCCGAATTTCGTTTGGCAGCCCCGCCAGACTTGCGATAGCTTGCTGCTGAAAGTGGGCTGCAAGTTTTGTACACCAGGTGATGGCCTCCATCTCTTCCAAGAGGCCGATAACGTTTGCCAACCTTGCACCAACTAATGGCGTACTGTCTTGCAACAAATGGTGCAGTCTTGTATGAAGGGTATGTTCCGTCAACGACAGGACATAAATGACGGGTAATTTGTACGCAGCCACAGTCAGGTCCGAAAGTTTCTCTGGTGCCTCAGGTGATAAATCCAGGCAATCACTTAATATCGCCATTTTTAGACCTATGTTCTGCCCATACTGCCACAATGCCTGTAAGGTTGAACGGTCTGTTGTTTGCAATCGCCCCCCTGCCCAGGCACCCACAGCCATAATTTGTCCCGTTAAGGCTATGCTGTTCTCCAGATATGCCGGTATCGTGGCTGTGGGTGTCAATGGGGAACGCTGGGCTTTGGCGGCCAGTGCGGTGGCTCTCTTCAACATATTAAACAACTCATACCAAGTGCAGATGTCTACCTGTAAATGCGCCAGGCATAGGTCTGCCACATTAAGGAGTGCAATGCCTGTTGGTAAAGCTTGGGTTATACTATCGGCATTCCATGGGTGCGCTTCCCCCTCCTGGTCTTGCACATCATCGAATACACGCGCCGCAATGATATGAAGCAACCAAAACGCCGCTAATGGCACTGAGCCTTCAACCGTACCCCCTAACGCGACTGATGTCAGTAAAGGAAATATGTCTTTGCCAATCTTTTGGTGGTTTGGTTAATGTTGCTTTGTCCAATAGGAAACGGCCGTTTCTAGCTCATCCCACGCCAAAAAAGAGCCAGCCTCGCTACACACAAATTGCACGGTTTGTTGATATGCGGCTTGGATATCCAGCATGCCCTAATCTTTCCAGCATGATTCTGGCTTCAAGCTGGCAAAAATGGTGGGTATATCTTGTACACGAACGGTCATGTTCCTGTTTTTTACAGATGCAGCGGCCTGCTGCTCTGCAACAACAAAAACCTCGTCTAATGTTTGTTTCACGATTTGGCGCAAACGATTCTCCGATGGCAAGCTTACTTCAGTTAACATGAAACTCCTTTCTCCTACGCAAGTGCATAAATTCTCGCTCAGCATTTCGACTTGCAGGTTGCTAAATGCCACTAAGATACGTGAATTTGTAAGTTCTTACCTCATCTCTTTGGTGGAGGCGGTACTATATTTTCACATGAATAACAGGTTATTGGTTCCCTCTTTATGTATGTGGCGGCAAAAGCCCTAGCTTTTGACATTGCAGAATAGCCGCGGTTGCATTTCTGGCATCCAACAAGGTGAAAGCCGTATGCAGATGCGTTTTGAATGTGCTTTCTTTAATGCCAAGTCGCCGTGCATTCTCATAGTATGAAGCATTCGGGTAACGCTGCGTAATGGCAAGTACTTCCAGTTGCCTCTTGGTTAGCGAGATTGCGGGTAGCCCATTTTGGTTTCTACGCAGTTCCTCCAAAATTGTCGGCGAGTAATAGACACCACCGCGACTGACGGTATTAACGGCCGTTGCCAGGTTGAGTGATACATTATCGCTTTTGAGAATGTAGCCATTAACACCATATTCCACAGCCTTATGAATAACAGTTGGAAACATATGCTGGGTCAAAATAATAACGGCCGTTTGTGGATATTTTTTTGCAAGATGGGCAATCATTGGCAAAATGGCGAAACGCTCGACCCGTGACCCCGATTCTTCACTTTGTGGCATGTTAATATCGAGGATAAGAACGTCAGGAAGGTGTTGGGCAACCAAGGGCATAACATGATCTCCCACAGAACCTTTGGCTACAAGCTCAATGTTTTCATGTTTACCCAGGATATTGGCGACAGCTTCTTGAATGAGGTCGTGATCATCGACAACGACAACGGTAATGTGTTGCTTGGAGGTAGACAGCATTGTAGACGGCAACGGAACCCTTCCTTTTCTTCTTTTGTTGGTACTGCCAAATGACGGGTCGCAATCCTACAGGGATTTTTCAATTTGGGTCTAAGAATTTGGTACTATACTCTACCCAATTTGAAACCCATGTTTTTTTGGCACCTGCTAGGCAAACAACATGAGTTTCAGTCTAATTCGCTCCATTTTCTAAGAGCATGTCATGTCTCTTTAAAATGGGGCTGCTGTTAGCAACGGCCGTTTCCACCCCCCATCCCCACATCAATCAACCGCCTCCGCCTCGCCTCGTTAACGCTGCATAGGCCGCGCTCCGCGTCTCGCTCCGTGGTCAGCATAGGCAAAAAAGACAGGCTCTCAACCGGCACCAATCTCGAACGCCCAGCGGCGGGCGGCAGGGCTACGGCCGGGGAACCTGCCCGGCCGTGCCGACGCGCCGCCCTATGGTTTGCAAACTAATCGCGTTCCCCTAAAGGCGCAATCAACCCACGTGACGGCCAAGGTTTCAAATATGGAAATCGGCTAAAGCCGAGCGGAGGGACCGCACCGCGCTAACGCGACGGAGACACCGAAGACGGTGTCTATCTAAATCCCCCCCCCCACGGTTTTGCATTTTATCGGCCAGCCCAAAAAAGCAAGGCTGCCGGAGGAACCGGCACCAAATTCGCAGGAACCGAATTTGGCTGCGCTCCGCTGCCTGAAACCGTACCCGCTCGGCACCAGCGTGGCGGCGCGGAGGAACCGCACCACCACGGAAATCCTGCCCTCAAACAAAACCAACCGCCAACGACGCTTGGCCTTGCTTTCCGGGCACCCAGGCCGATTTTTATCACTCATGTGTGGGGGGGGGATAAGAAACGGAGGTTATGATGGGTGATATTCGTCGTGGACAGTTAGTTTGGGTTTGTGGTCGGTCGGCGGCATTCGCTGGCCTGGTCATCGGTCGTCGTGGTTTGCAGTTGCGCGTTCGGGTTGCAGATCACGGTGTCCTCTGGGTTGACAAGTGGCGCTGCCGTCGCTGCCGGTTGCCCTGGTCAGCCGTGCGGTTGCAGTTGCTCAAGTAGGCAGCGTCCGGGGGGGCGCTGCTTTTTTTTGTGGCGAGATGCCTGGCTGGGTGAGCCAGGCACGCCATCGGAGGTAATCATGGCTGTTGTCGCTTTTGCTGGTTCTCGTTCTTTGCCGTTTGACCGGCACACCGTTGAAGAAGTCTCCCGTGTCGTCGCTGCCGTCGTTGCTGCTGGCCGCACCATCGCCGTTGGCTGCTCCGTCGGGGCAGACGCGGCCGTGCTGTCCTGTCGACTGGCGTTGCCATTTCCCGAATCCACCTCGGGGTCGGCACTGCGTGTCTTTGCCGTTGGCGGCAAAGAGGGGGAAAAGATGACTGGTTTCTGGTCGGGTTCGGCCGTCTCTGTTGTGTCTGACGCGGCTGAGTTGGCCCGCTCCCCCGGACATGGCTGCTTTGCCCCCGTCCAAATGAATTGGTGGGCGGGGGGGGAACACGCCGTCCTCCTCCGCCGTCGGCTGGCAGCGCGGTCGTCTGCTTGCGTCGCTGCCGCCGCAGCCGGGGGAAAAGGCTCCGGGTTCATCGCCTTCACCTGGGTCGGCCCCTCCGTCGGCACATGGCGGTCTGCCCGCCTTGCCGCCGCTGCCGGTTTGCCCGTCATTGTTTTCCCTTGCGGGGGGGCAGAATTTAAATCACTTGCCCCCGGCGGTCGCTGGGTGCAGGCGGGGTCGGGTGTCTGGTCGTGGGCGTGTCGTTGGGTACCGGC
>JAGQGA010001149.1 GCA_020432595.1 Anaerolineales bacterium
CTTTGGCCTTGCGCCGGGCGGCGTCGGCAAAGTCTGCCTGCTCAACCAGCTTGGCCGCACGTTCCTTGATCAGCTGTGGGTTCATGCCGTGCAGGTTGCCAAAAAGGATGAGGTTTTCCATCCCGCTGAGGAATTTGAAAACGGCCGCTTCCTGCGGACAAACGCCAATATGCGCTTTTACTTTTTGGGGTTCCCCGGCAATGTCATAACCGGCAATTTGTGCCGATCCGGCCGATGGTTTTAATAAGCCACACAGCATGCTGATGGTGGTTGTTTTGCCCGCGCCGTTTGGCCCCAAAAAGCCAAACATTTCACCTTTGTGAATGGTGAGGTTGAGATGATTAACGGCCGTTACCTCATCAAAACGCTTTACCAAATCACGAACAACAATAACGGATTCTGTTTGCAGAGTTCTTTTTTCTGTAAAAGGCTCCGTGAAATGTAACTCAGGCGAGGCTACCACTCGCTCACCGCTTGAAATTGTTTGCATGTTTCCCTCAACTTCTTTCCCTCACGGCCTCATCACAAAGCCGCAAAGCCAGAAAATTTATTGATAACCATGCAAGCAGCATAGGACAGAGGTGGTATTACTGTCATACCCCG
>JAGQGA010001150.1 GCA_020432595.1 Anaerolineales bacterium
CGAAGAATTGGTAATTGCTAATGAGGAGTCAGAACGGCCGTTGGCTCCCATGAGGGATTTGGACATCGGTGTACACAACCGTGTGATAGCCTGGTCGCCAGGTCAGAACGGCCGTTGGCTCCCATGAGGGATTTGGACTATCCAGCGCGAAGAATTGGTAATTGCTAATGAGGAGTCAGAACGGCCGTTGGCTCCCATGAGGGATTTGGACCAATAGCATAGGTCCTTTCCTTATATGTAGTCAGTCTGTCAGAACGGCCGTTGGCTCCCATGAGGGATTTGGACAACTTTGTTCGGACTGGCCAATTTGTTGCAGATAGAGTCAGAACGGCCGTTGGCTCCCATGAGGGATTTGGACGATCAGCCGGTTAACTGTCACGTTTTCGTAGACCACGTCAGAACGGCCGTTGGCTCCCATGAGGGATTTGGACTTCTTTGGTCCATGCGTTCATGTCATCACCTTTGCCGTCAGAACGGCCGTTGGCTCCCATGAGGGATTTGGACCCACCAGGGGGACATAGACACAACTCGTGTCCGGAGTCAGAACGGCCGTTGGCACCCATGAGGGGTTTGGACAATAATCCCCAGAGTTTGATTGGGTTG
>JAGQGA010001151.1 GCA_020432595.1 Anaerolineales bacterium
TCTACATCTGCATCAATATGGGGCAAGTCCGCCGCCAAATCCAGCTGAAGCTCCACCTGCTTGGGCAGGGCAACGCGCAATAATTCCACACTTTCATCAATGAGCTTGTTTAAGTGAAGCGGCTGGATGGTGAACTGCCCACCACCCGAGTAGGCCAGCAGCTGCCGGGTAAGGGTGGCTGCCTGTTCCGCCGCCTGCACCATTTTACTGACATGCTCATACGCTGGCTGGCTTTCATCTAAATGCACCTGCGCCAGAGATGCCTGGCTCAGCATTGCCACCAGCAGGTTGTTAAAATCATGGGCAATGCCCCCAGCCAAAACGCCCAGACTTTCCATCTTCTGGGCCCGGTGCATGGCCCGTATGGTTTGTCTGCGTTCCGTAATATCCCGAGCAGTAATTACAAATGAGACAATCTCGCCTTTGATATTTAGCACAGGGTTGGTGACAAACTCAATCTCCAATTCACCGTATGGCACGTTATATTTAAATTCGCGGCTTATAGGCTGGCCAGTTTGCAACACGGTTACCCGATCCTGATCGCTTAACACGCCAAATGCTTCCGGCAACTTCAGCTCTCGCCAGGTTTTACCGACCACCTCA
>JAGQGA010001152.1 GCA_020432595.1 Anaerolineales bacterium
ACTTTGAAACATTGGCCGTTCACGCTGGTGTTGAACCCGATCCGTTGACCGGTGCCGTGATGACGCCGATCTACCAGACTTCGACTTTTGCCCAAAGTGATGTCGGCGTACACAAGGGATACGATTATGCCCGCAGCGGTAACCCAACGCGTACCGCGCTGCAAAATGCGCTGGCGACGCTGGAGGGTGGGCGCTTTGGCCTGTCATTTTCATCGGGCATGGCGGCCATCGACACGTTATTGCGTCTGGTGCAGCCAGGCGAACACGTGCTGGTCGGCAATGATGTCTATGGCGGCACGTATCGCCTGTTTACGAAGGTGTTGGCTGGCTACGGCATCGACTTTGATTTTATTGAGATGAGTGATTTGGCAGTGGTTGAGAGCGCTTTTCGGCCGAAAACGCGCCTCGTCTGGCTCGAAACACCGACCAACCCACTGTTGAAACTATTCGACATCGCCGCCATGGCCGACATGGCACATGCTAACGGCGCACAATTTGCCGTCGACAACACCTTCGCATCGCCGGCTTTGCAGCAGCCACTCCAACTGGGCGCCGATTTCGTTGTCCACAGCACGACAAAATACATTGGCGGTCACTCTGATG
>JAGQGA010001153.1 GCA_020432595.1 Anaerolineales bacterium
CCTCGGAAAGCTCGCCAACCGTCATCGCCGCCCAGGCTTGAACCAACCACAGGCGCGGGTGAGTGCGCCAGACTGATAGCGGTATGGCCGCCAACCACGCTTGCAGCGTTTTGATTTCGCCTTTCTGCCACATAACGCTATGAACGCGCTCAATCAGGCGGGCGGCTTGCTCAAAATCGTGACCGGCCAGAGCGTGATTGATGGCTTCGTGCGTCAACCCATTTTGCTCCAGCCACTCCCTGGCCCGACGATGCAAGACCGGTTCGAGGTCAGGCTGGGCTTGTCGCAAACGAGCCTGTAACACTTCGGCAAAGAGATGATGATAGCGATACCATTGACGCGCATCATCCAAAGCGACAATAAACAGATTAGCTTGTTCCAATCGTTCTAAGGTCGATTGACCATCACCTTGACCGGTGACGGCTTCGCACAAAGGGGCGCAGAAGCGGTCAAGGATGGCGGTTTGTAACAAGAAATTTTGGGTGACGGGGGGCTGTTGGGCCAGCACTTCATCGGTTAGATAGTCCAGGATGTAGCGATGGCTGCCGGTGAAGGCTTGCACAAAACCGGTAATATCTTCGCGACCCTGCATCGACATCGCG
>JAGQGA010001154.1 GCA_020432595.1 Anaerolineales bacterium
TCGGCACCGCGCCCGCTGTTTGGCAAAGAGCATGTGCTGGGCATCTGGCGGGATGAATTCCGCGAGCTATACAGTTGGGGTGGTTTGTTTATGCTGGTGATGCACCCTCAGGTGACCGGCCGGCCGATTCGTCTGGCAACGCTGCGGGAATTTATCGCCTATACGCGCCAATTCCCCGGCGTATGGACAGCCACGTGCAGCGACATTGCGGCGGCGTTTGTGGCGCAGGAATAAAAACAGGACGCAGATTTACCTGATGTTCCTGATTTTTATCAGGCTTATCAGGTAAATCTGCGTCCTATTCTTCTCTTCTAACGAGGTTCGACGGAGATAACGGCCGTTAACCGATGGCCCTCTCCCGGCAAAATCGTCACCTGGTCATCGGCGGCGTTGGTTGTTTCAATACACACCATTTCTTGATATTCATCGTTGCCAAAATCAGCCATCCGCTGCGCCTTGTCAACCCACGGGTTCCACACCACCGTTGAGCCGCTCCCCCGCTTGGCAACCCGAACTTTGCGGTTCAAACCGGGGTCGTCCAGCACGCAGTCACCCGTTGTTTCAATGTAGATGCGGTCTACCTCTTCGGCAAAGGTAATCG
>JAGQGA010001155.1 GCA_020432595.1 Anaerolineales bacterium
AGCCCGTTTACGGCCTGCATCAACGTCGGATAATCGCGGAATTCCAGGCCAACGGCGCAAATAATCGGCTTATTCTGCCCGTTTAGGCCCAGCAAATCGTCGATTTTGCCCGCTTCTGCAGGGGCAAAAAAGGCATCATCGACCATGAACGGCGTCAGGACCACCCGGTCGCCGGGCACATGCCAGCGCTGCTCGATGAACTGTTTTTGCCAGGCAGAGTAGACAAAAAAGATGTCGATGTGGCTTTGCAGCCGCAACCAATCGAGAAAAACCATCTTTTTGCCCACGGAGAGGATGTGGACAATCATCAGGTGGCGCGGGCACGCGCCGAAATTGAGAAATTTGAGCAGCAGCGCCAGGGGCAGGCCCACCTGTTCGCCATCGGTGAAGATGACGCGATAGCGGCGGCGCAGTTGGTAGCAGGCCCAGGCCAGCACCAGATTCGGCCCGCCGATCTTTTCCAGCAGGCGGCCCAAAGCGCCGGTTAGCTGGCGCGCTTTGGCGTAATCCAACAAATCGGCGGGGAAATCGCGGGCCATCGCCACGTAATCGGTTTCGGGGCGCTCGCCGCGCGCGATTTTGACTTCAACTTCAGGATCGA